>NZ_VFVC01000021.1:0-90172 GCF_006441575.1 Mesorhizobium sp. B2-4-12 | reverse complement strand
CCGGTCCTCCCGGCGGACAAGAAAACCGTTACCCATGCAATCGGTCCATCCTGTTACCTATCTATCCGGTTCGGACACCGGCACCTTCTCCCCGTTAGTGACGGGGAGAAGGGGTGGCCGCAACGGCGGCGATTGGCGAAACCGTCGACGACGCGTTTTTCTCCCCGTCACTAACGGGGAGAAATGCCCGGCAGGGCAATGAGGGGCGGCGCCGGCCTGTCAAGCAAGGCTGGGTAGCCATGCCGCAACTTATGCCCTGGCGGCCTTTTGCCATGCTCGCGCATAATCGCTCCAGGCGCGCTCAGCCGGCGGCTCAGTTCGCTCGCCTTTGCTCGTAATCGTAGCGCCATCCGACGCCAGCAGCGCTGCGCCGATGCTGGTGCCCGTCGAGGTCTCCGATGAGATGACCGGTCTGCCTGTCGCTGCCGCCAGCATGCGGATGAAAAGCCGGTTTTGGGCAAACGGCCCTTCGACCGTCGTCGGACCGTCGCCGCCTATGAGGTCCAGGCAGGTCGCGGTCATCAGCGCGAGGTAGAACGAAATCGCGGCGAAACGCTGCCCGGGACTGGAATTTTCCGCATTGCTCCACTGCGCGGTGCGGTGCGGGAACGGTCCAGAACCCTGCTGAGCGGAAGGCAGCAGCAAGACCTTTCGCGTCAGCACGGCGGCAACGTCATCTTCGCTCGAATCCTGCGGCTTGTCCTCGGTCAGCGTCGAAAACTCTCGACCGCCCATGAACCGTGCGGAGGGCACCGGATCGCCGAGCGCATTGACATTGACCAGCGTGTCGCGTGTCGGGTCGAGCACGACTGGTCTGCCGCCGACCGCCATCGACACCACCCAGGTGCCGGTCGAAACCACCGAAAAGGGTGGCGCGTCGGACAGGAGATGTGGCAGCAGCGACGCGTTGGAATCGTGCAGACCACAAAAAACGGGCGTCCGTGGATCGAGGCCGGTCCGCACCGCAAGCGTGGGCAGGATCGGGCCGAGCCGGTCCCCGGCCGGCCGCACCGGCGCCATCAGCCGACGCCAATCCAGTTTGTCGACCATCGAGGAGAAATCGGCGGTCCACGGGTTCCACAGATCGGTGTGGCAGCCGAGCGACGTCACTTCGTTGGCGGCGATGCCGGTCAGCCGCAGCGCCCAATATTGCGGGTACATCAGCATCGTGGTGGCCCTGGCGAATTCCAGCGGGAAACGCTTCTGCTGCCAGAAGAATTGCGCGCCGAGATTGAGGCCGAGCGGCAGGCGCGGCGTGCCGGTCTCCCCGAAGGGCGGGCGCGTCGCGTCATAGTCCGCGGCCAGACTGTCGGGACCGTCGAACTCATAATCGAGCACAGGCAGCACCAGTTCGCCCGCGGCATTGACCAGCACGCCTGTCGCGCCGTGGGTGGTGATCGAAATGGCGTCGATGCGCTGCTCGCGGTTGAGGCCCGCCAGGCCGTCGAGGATGAAATTCCACAGCGCTTCGACATCGTGGTGCGGGTAGGGCGCCTGACGCACCGGCGCATTTGCCATGCGACGCAGCGCGACCTCGCTCAAGGTGACCAGATCGACCAGCGCCACCTTGGCATTGGTTTTGCCGATATCGATGACGGCGACATGGCGTATCGTGCTCATTCCAGGTGGAACACCGTTTCCAGCGGCACCGCCACCGGCTCGTTGTCCGGCTTGGTCTCCATGATGTCGGCCATATGAGCCCACCAGCGCTGCATCACCGGATGGTTCGGCAACTCGGCCATGCCGTGACCATCCCGCCGCCACAGCACCCCGAACAGGATGTTGGTTTCGTCATCGAGATGGATGGAATAATCGGACACCCCGACCTGCTTCAGCAGCGCCACCAGAGACGGCCAGATCTCGTCATGGCGCTTTTTGTACTCGGCCCTCATGCCGGGCTTGAGCATCATCTTGAACGCGTACTTCTCGGCCATCAGCGTCCTCCGCGCAGCCGCCGCCAGACGATCGGCAGCGCGATGACGATGATCAGCAGCAGACCGATGAAGATCGACATGACGATGCCGGGCACGTTGAGCAGGCCGAGGCCGAAGGTCACCAGCCCCATGATGAAGGCGGCGAGCACGACGCCCAGAATGCTGCCGGCGCCGCCGAGAATGCTGACGCCGCCCAGCACCACCATGGTGATGATTTCGAGCTCGTAGCCCTGCGCGATCGACGGTCGGGTGGAGCCGAGCCGGGAGGTGATCAGCACCGAGGCGATGCCCGACATCAGTCCGGTCAGGCAAAACAGGATGAATTTGATGCGCCCGACGCGCACGCCGGAAAACTGCGCCGCGACCGGATTGTTGCCGATGGCGAAGACGCGGCGGCCGAAGCTCGTCCGGTGCAGCAGGAACCAGTAAGCGACGGCGGCTATGAGGAAGAGCACCAGTTCGAACGACACCACCCACCAGACATAGCCTTGCCCGAAGAAGGCGAAGCTTTCCGGATAGCCCTTGTAAGCCTGGTCGCCGAGGATGATGAAGGCGATGCCGCGAAACAGGCTCATCGTGCCGATGGTGACGACGATGGAAGGCAGGCCGAGCCTTGTCACCAGCAAGCCATTGAAGGCGCCGCAGCCGAGCCCGACGACGATGCCGATCAGCACCAGAACCGGTGTCCCGGCGCCGGCCTGCACCGCCATGCCCATCAGCGTCGACGCGAGCGCGACGATGGCCGCGACCGACAGGTCGATCTCGCCCGAAATGATCAGCAACGCCATGGCAAAGGCGATCAGGCCCTTTTCGGTGAAATTGAACGTCAGGTCCGACAGCGAATAGGGATCGAGGAAATACGGCGAGGCGAAGCTGTTGATGGCGAAGATGAGAACCGCGATGATGACGAGCAGCGCTTCCCACGAGAAGATCGCCGAGGACAGCGGCTTGTCGAGCCGGTCGGGGATGTGGCGCGGGGCAGGGGGCCTGGTTATGTCGGTCATTTGGCCAAACCGATCGAATGTTGGCGCCGCCCCTCACCCTTACCCTCTCCCCATATAGAGACGGGGAGAGGGGGGCGCCAGCGTTGGAGCTTCTCCCTTCTCCCCGTCACTATACGGGGAGAAGGTGCCGGCAGGCGGATGAGGGGCGGCACAAACCTTGAAAACAGGACTGTTGCGATCGGCAACAATCTGACCTCTCGATCCAACCGGAGCGAAGTGCTGTTCATGCCGCCTCGATCTTTCTCAGGATGATGCGGCCCTGCTGGCGTTCGCCGCGCGCGTTGAGCACGACGGCCAGGATGATCGCGCTGCCCGAAATCGCCATTTGCCAAAAGGGCGAGATGTTGATGACCGGCAACGCGTTGGAGATGATGCCGAGGAACAGCGCCCCTAACACCGCGCCGCCGACCGAGCCGATGCCGCCTGCAATCGAGATGCCGCCAATGACGCAGGCGGCGATGATGTTGAGCTCGTAGCCGTTGGCGACCTCGACCGAGGCGATCACATAGCGCGAGATCCAGAGGTAGCCCGAGAGGCCGCCGATCATGCCCGAGATGCAGAAGACAATGAATTTCGTGCGCCCGACATCGATGCCGGCATAGACCGACGCCGTCGGGTTGACGCCGATGGCGTAGATCGAGCGCCCGAGCGCGGTCCGCGTCATCAGGGTGAAGAACAGCGCGATGACCAGAACGGCGATCCAGGAGAGCACGGGAACGCCGAGGAAGGCGGTGCGCTGGAAGCCGATGAAATCCGGGCTCATTTTGTCGGCATTGACCCACGCGCCGCCGGACAGAACGAAGGTGGCGCCGCGATAGATGGTCAACGTGCCCAGTGTCACCACGATCGAGGGGATGTTCAGCCGCCACACCAGAAGGCCGTTGATGGCGCCGAGCACCAGCCCGACGGCCAGCGCGATGACGATCAGCAGGGGGATGGGGATCGCCGGGTGCGCGGCGTTCAGCATCGCCACCACCATGCCGGTGAAGCACAGGTTGGAAGCCATCGACAGGTCGATCGACCGAGTCAGGATGACCACCATCTGGCCGAGCGCCAGGATCATCAGGATCGATGTGTCGTTGAACACCTGGCGCAGATTGCCGGGGTCGGCGAAGGCGGGGAAGCGGGTCGAGATCAATCCGATCAGAACGGCGATGGCGGCGAGCAGCCAGATTTCGCGATATTTCAGGATAGCTTTCATGCCGCGATCCCCGCCGCGGTCCGGACCAGCGTCTCGGCGTCCAGTCCCTTGTTGTCGTAGACCGCCGCGACGAGACCCTCGCGCATGACGACGACGCGGTCGGACATGCCGAGAATCTCCGGCAGTTCCGACGAAACCATGATCACCGACAGGCCTTGCGCCACCAGCTCTGCCATGAAGCCGTGCACGGCGGCCTTCGAACCGATGTCGACGCCCTTGGTCGGTTCGTCGAGAATGATCACCTTGGGCGCGGTCGCCAGCCATTTGGCGATGACGACCTTCTGCTGGTTGCCACCCGACAGCGTGCCGACATCCTGGCTGAGCGAGGAGGCGCGCAGATCCAGCCGCTCTGTATAGGTGCGGGCGAGTGAAAACTCTTCCGCCAGCCGCAACAAGCCGGATTTGGAGGTGCGCGTGAGCGAGGGCAGCGAGACATTCTGGAAGATCGGCAGGCCGATCACCACGCCCTGCTTGCCACGTTCTTCCGGCACGTAGACGATGCCGGCCTCGATCGAATCCGCCGCCGATTTTGGCGCGATTATCCTGCCTTCCAGCGTGATCGTGCCGGCCGATGTGCGGGTGATGCCCGAAATCGCCTGCATCACCTCGCTGCGCCCGGCCCCGATAAGGCCATAGAAGCCGAGGATTTCGCCCTTGTGCAGTTCGAAGCCGATGTCGTTGAATTCGGTCGGATGCGACAGGCCGGAGACGGACAGCACCGGCGCGCCGATCTCGGCCTTGCGCTGTGGAAAGATGTGGTCGACCGAACGGCCGACCATCATGCGCACGATCTGGCTCTGGCTGGTATCCTTGATCAGGCCTTCTCCGACCATCTCGCCATCGCGGAACACCGTATAGCGGTCCGCGATGCGGTAGATCTCGTCGAACTTGTGGCTGATGAACAGGATCGCCTTGTCTTCGCTCTTGAGGAATTCGATGAGCAGGAACAGCTCCTCGATCTCCTTCATCGAAAGGGCGGCTGTCGGCTCGTCCATGATGACGATCTGGGCGTCGATCGACATGGCGCGCGCCACGGCAACCAAGTGCTTGTTGGCGATTCCGAGGTCCTTCAGCCGTGCGTCGGCATCGATATGGCCCGCATGCATGGTGTCGAGCACTTCTCGGGCGTCCTTGCGCATCGTGCGCCAGTCGATGGTGCCGAAACGCGAGCGCGGTGCATGGCCGAGAAAGATATTTTCAGCGACCGAAAGGTCGTCGAACAGCACGGTTTCCTGATGGATCGCGGTGACGCCGTGCCCGAAAGCGACATGCGCGCTGGGCAAGGTGACGGCCTGGCCGTCGATGCTGATTGTGCCCTCGTCGGGCTGGTAGATGCCGGTCATGATCTTGACCAGTGTCGATTTGCCGGCACCGTTTTCGCCGATCAACGCCGTCACCTGGCCCGGATAGAGCGACAGGCTGACATTGTGCAGCGCGCGCACGCCGGGAAAGCTCTTTGAGATGCCGGACAGCGTCAGGCGAGGAGCTGCCTTACCCTCCCCCTTGCGGGGAGGGTCGCGAACAAAGTGAGCGGGGTGGGGGTCTACAAGCATATCAAAGTCCTAATGTGCGGAGACGTCGCCATCCCCACCCCGTCTCGTCGGTATTGCTTCGCACGACCGTCTCGCCGACCCTCCCCACAAGCGGGAGGGTACCGGCTCCAGGATCAATAGATCTTGGAGAACTTCTCGATGTTGCTCTTGTCGAACTGGAAGGGCGGAGCCATCGCGGCCGAGTTGGTGTCGTCGAGCGTGACCTTGCCGACGCGGCCGATCGACAGTGTGGCGCCGGGCTTGGCCTCTTCCTTCTTCACGGCCAGATCATGGGCGAGGTACACGGCCGAGTAGCCGAGATCGATCGGGTTCCACAGCGCGACCGCCTGGCTAGCGCCATTGTCGATGAACTTCTTGAACTCGGACGGCAGCGCCAGGCCGGTGACATTGACCTTGCCGATCAGGTTCTCGTCGGTGACGACCTGGGCGGCGGCGACGACGCCGACCGTGGTCGGCGCGATGATCGCCTTGAGGTTCGGGTAGGACTTCAACAGGCCCTTGGCTTCGTCGGTGCTCTTGGCCGAATCGTCATCGCCATAGACCGTGGCGACCAGCTTGATCTTGGGGAACTTCTCCGGCAGCACCTTCTTGGCAGCTTCGATCCAGGCGTTCTGGTTTGTCGCGGTCGAGGAGGCCGACAGGATGGCGACATCGCCTCCTTCCGGCAGATAGTCGGCGGCGAGCTTGATGATGGTCTCGCCGATCAGGCCGGTATCGGACGGGTTGAGGTGAAGCTGGCGGCCCTCCTTGGCGACGCCCGAATCCCAGGAGATGACGGTGATGCCGCGCTCCATGGCTTTCTTCAGCACCGGCACCAGCGCGTCGGCGTCATTGGCGGAGATCGCGATGGCGTTGACCTTCTGCGCGATCAGCGAATTGACGACTTCGATCTGCGCCTCGGCGGTGGCCTTGGTCGGGCCGGTGTAGATGATGTCGACGTCGCCGAGTTCCTTGGCCGCCTCTTCGGCGCCCTTGTTGGCGGCATCGAAGAAGCCGTTGCCGAGCGACTTCACCACCAGCGCGATCTTGACGTTCTCGGCATAGGCGGCATTCACGAACATGGCGGCCGAGAAGGCCGCTGTTACCAGCAATTTCTTCAAGAAGCTCATCGAATATCCTCCCTTGAGCGTTGCATTCCATCGTCGCTGCGGGCGTGAGATGATCTCAGGCCTGCAGTGAAGATTCTTCCTTTGCCGACTTGCGGGCGACGATCAGCGTCACACCGGCTGCCTCCAGCATCTTGGCTTCGCGATCCTCGATGCCGTCATCGGTGATGACGGTGGCGATGCGCGTCAGACCACACAGGATCAGGCTCGAGCGTTTGCGGAACTTCGAGGAATCGACCAGCACCACCAGCTCGTCGGCCTGGTCGATCAGTTTCTGCTCCGCCTGGATCAAAAGCGGGTCGCCTTCCATGAGGCCGAGCGGCCCGAGCCCCTGGGCGCCCATGAACATGCGGCGCGCGTAGAAATTGCGCGTCACGTCGTTATCGAAGGGCGACAGGATGATGTTCTGCTCGCGATAGATGGTACCGCCCGACAGCATCACCGTGTTCTTGGAATGCTTGAGCAGATGCTCGGCGATCGGGAATGAATTGGTGAAGATCGGCATGCGGCGGCCGGTCAGGAAATGCACCATTTGGAAGGTGGTGGTGCCGCCATTGATGATGATCGGCTCGCCGTCCCGACACAACTCGACGGCTTCGCGCGCGATTGCCCGCTTCTGCGCGGCATTGAGCGTTTCATTGACTGAGAAGGGCCGTCCGGCAAGGCCGATGAATTGCGGCGGCGAGATCGCCTCGGCGCCGCCGCGCACCCGGCGCAGGCGCTTTTGCACATGAAGCGCGGCGATATCGCGCCGGATCGTTGCCTCGGAGGACTCCGTCAGGTCGACCATCTCCTGCACCGTCACCACGGGTTTTTCCTGGACGGCGGACAGAATGATCCTGTGGCGCTCTTTTTCGTGCATGGTTCCTCCCTGCCTGGCCATCTAGGCACTCAAAAAGAACAGTGTCAATCATTTCCGATCATATAATTTCATTGTGCGGTGCAATATGATCGATAATGATCGTTTATGATTGACAAGTAAGCCTGTTGCGTAGACATTCGTGACGAAAAGGGACCGCGCTTTCTGGGTCCCCAGGGAGGACTATCCATGCTCGACAAGCGCTCCGGCTCGCGCCTCGCCAATCTTTGGGATGATGCGAAGGCCAAGGGGATGAGCGAGCCCGAGCTTCTGGTCTATCGCTCGAACACGCTCGGTTTCGACAAGCGCGTCACCAACTATGGCGGCGGCAATACGTCATCGAAGATCTGGCAGAAGGATCCGCTTACCGGCGAGAATGTCGAGGTGCTTTGGGTCAAGGGCTCGGGCGGCGACAGCGCTTCGATCAAGCTCGACGGTTTCGCCACGCTCTACATGGACAAGCTGCGTGCGCTCAAAGGCCTCTACCGGGGCGTCGAGCACGAGGACGAAATGGTGGGATATCTCCCCCACTGCACCTTCAATCTCAATCCGCGCGCGGCCTCGATCGACACGCCGCTGCATGCCTATGTGCCCAAGCCCTTTGTCGACCATATGCATCCCGATGCCATCATCGCGATTGCCGCCGCGAAGGATTCCAAAGCGCTGACGAAAGAGATATTCGGCGACGCGATAGGCTGGCTGCCGTGGAAGCGGCCTGGCTTCGAACTTGGCCTCTGGCTGGAGAAATTCTGCCTCGAACATCCCCAGGCCAAGGGTGTCATCCTTGAAAGCCACGGCCTGTTCACTTGGGGAGACACCCCCAAGGAATGCTACGAAACGACGATCTCGGTGATCAACCAGGCGATCGAATGGTTCGAGCGCCGCTCCGAAGGCCTCGCCATTTTCGGCGGCGAAGTGGTGAAGTCGCTGGACGCTTCGGCTCGTCGCGCCATCGCGGCGAAACTGATGCCGAAAATCCGCGGCCTGATTTCGGAGAAAAGCCACAAGCTCGGCCATTTCGACGATTCGCTCGCCGTGCTCGAATTCGTCAACTCCAGGGATTTGCGCCCGCTGGCGGCACTCGGCACCTCATGTCCGGACCATTTCCTGCGCACCAAGATCCGGCCGCTGGTCATCGAATTCGATCCGGCGAAACCGGATGTCGATGCCGTCATCGCGCGCCTCGCCGATGATGTCGCCGCCTATCGGGTCGGCTACCAGGCTTATTACGACAGCTGCAAGCATCCGGACTCGCCCGCTATCCGCGATCCCAACGCTGTGGTCTATTTGATGCCGGGCGTCGGCATGTTCACCTTCGCCGGCGACAAGGCGACGGCACGCATCTCTGGCGAATTCTACGTCAATGCCATCAACGTCATGCGTGGCGCCTCGACGGTCTCCTCCTATGTCGGTCTGCCCGCGCAGGAAGCTTTCGACATCGAATACTGGCTGCTCGAGGATTTGAAGCTGCAGCGCATGCCGAAGCCGAAGTCGCTCGCCGGCCAGATCGCGCTGGTCACCGGCGGTGCCGGCGGCATTGGCCGAGCGACCGCCAACCGCCTGCTGCGCGAAGGCGCCTGCGTGGTGCTGGCCGACATCGACGAAACGGCACTCGCCAGCGCCAATGAGGAACTGGCCAAGGCCTATGGCAAGGATTTCGTCCGGCCTGTTGTCATCAACGTCACTTCGGAAGACCAGGTCGTCGCCGGCTTTGCCGAGACGGCGGTCGAGTTCGGCGGCATCGACATCCTGGTGTCCAATGCGGGTCTCGCCTCTTCGGCGCCGATCGAGGAGACGACGCTGGCGCTGTGGAACAAGAACATGGATATCCTGTCGACCGGTTATTTCCTGGTTTCGCGGGAAGCCTTCCGGCTGTTCAGGGTGCAGGGGATCGGCGGCAATGTCGTCTTCGTCGCCTCCAAGAACGGCCTTGCCGCGTCGCCCAATGCCGCCGCCTATTGCACCGCCAAGGCAGCCGAGATTCATCTCGCCCGCTGCCTGGCGCTGGAGGGCGCGGAAGCACAGATCCGGGTCAATGTCGTCAACCCGGACGCGGTGCTGCGCGGCTCGAAAATCTGGACCGGTGAGTGGAAGGAACAGCGCGCCGCCGCCTACAAGATGTCCACGGACGACCTGGAGGAACACTACCGCTCGCGCTCGATGCTGAAGCGCTCGGTCTTTCCGGAAGACATTGCGGAAGCGATCTATTTCTTCGCTTCCGACATGTCGGCCAAGTCGACCGGCAACATCGTCAATGTCGACGCCGGCAACGCGCAGAGCTTTACGCGGTAACTTGTTAAAGTTGGCGCTGCCCCTCACCCTCCCCCTCTCCCCGTGAAGAACGAGGAGAGGGGGATCATCGGCGCCGGAGCGCTTTCCTTCTCCCCGTTCTTCACGGGGAGAAGGTGCCGGCAGGCGGATGAGGGGCGGCGCCAGCCGTACGCATTCTGGGAGGAACAGCAGTGTCCGAAACCATCATCTCCGCGGACATCGTCGAACGGGACAATGCGGCGCGCAAGGCCGACCTCGAGCGCGACTACGCCTCGCTCGGCGAGCGGCTCGACCGGCGCGGCATCGGCATCGACGCCATTAGGGACAATGTCGAGAAATTCGCCGTGGCCATCCCGTCCTGGGGTGTCGGCACCGGCGGCACGCGCTTCGCGCGATTTCCCGGCGCCGGCGAGCCGCGCGACATCTTCGACAAGATCGAGGACTGCGCGGTCATCCAACAATTGACGCAGGCAACACCGACCGTGTCGCTGCATATTCCGTGGGACAAGGCCGATCCGAACCGGCTGAAGCAGGCGGCCTCGCGCTTCGGCCTCGGCTTTGACGCGATGAATTCCAACACCTTTTCCGACGCCAGGGACCAGAAGCTGTCCTACAAATTCGGTTCGCTGTCGCATGCCGATGCAGGCACGCGCCGCCAGGCGGTCGAGCACAATCTCGAATGCATCGAGATCGGCAAGACGCTTGGCTCCAAGGCGCTGACGGTTTGGATCGGCGACGGTTCGAACTTCCCCGGCCAGGTCAATTTCGCCAAGGCCTTCGAACGCTATCTCGATGCGATGAGGCAAATCTACGCCGGCCTGCCGGAAGACTGGAAGCTGTTGACCGAACACAAGATGTACGAGCCGGCCTTCTATTCCACGGTCGTGCAGGACTGGGGCACCAACTACATCATCGCGAAGGAACTCGGCGACCAGGCCTTCTGCCTTGTCGACCTCGGCCACCACGCGCCCAACGTCAACATCGAGATGATCGTGTCGCGGCTGATCCAGTCCAGGAAACTCGGTGGCTTCCACTTCAACGATTCCAAATATGGCGACGACGATCTCGATGCCGGCTCGATCGATCCCTACCGGTTGTTCCTGGTCTTCAACGAGCTGGTCGATGCCGAATTGTCCGGTGCTGAGGGTTTTGACCCCGCCCATATGCTCGACCAGAGCCATAACGTCACCGATCCGATCGAAAGCCTGATGCTGTCGGCGGTAGAGGTGCACCGCGCCTATGCGCAGGCACTGCTGGTCGACCGCAAGGCGCTCGAAGGCTATCAGGACAGCAACGATGCGCTGATGGCGACGCAGACGCTGAAGGCGGCCTACCGCACCGATGTCGAGCCGATTCTCGCCATGGCGCGGCTGAAGACTGGCGGTGCCGTCGATCCCGTCGCGGCTTATCGAGCGGCGGGCTACCGCGCCAAGGTCGCGGCGGAACGTCCGGCGGTCGCCGGCGGTTCCGGCGGGATTGTGTAGTCAACTTCTTCTCTCTCGACCCGACGGGCGACGGCAGCGCTTGAGCACCCCCCCTCTGTCCTGCCGGACATCTCCCCCGCAAAGGGGGAGATCAGCAGCTTCGCCGAAGGCGCTGTTCCTGCAACGGCGGTGATTGGCGAAAGCGACGGCGACATCCACTCTCGCCCCTGCGGAGGAGATGGCCGGCAGGCCAGAGGGGGCGTCGAGGATCGCCAACTGTCACAATTGGCTGGACTCACCAATCCCAACGGTCTTTCCTAAGCGTCCTTACGCCCGGAGACCCGACATGCATCTTACCCGCCGGACCCTGATCGCGGCCAGTCTTTCACTGACCTTTGCCTTCGTCCCATTCACAACCGTTTTTGCCGCCTCGCCGGTACCCGCCAGGGGCGAGAACGGCATGGTGGTAACGGCCCAGCATCTGGCGTCAGAAGTCGGCATCGACGTGTTGAAGAAGGGTGGCAATGCCGTCGATGCGGCGGTTGCCGTCGGCTATGCCCTTGCGGTCGTCTACCCCAATGCCGGCAACATCGGTGGCGGCGGCTTCATGACCATACGCTTCAAGGACGGCAAATCGACCTTCCTCGATTTCCGTGAACGCGCGCCACTTGCCGCGACCAAGACCATGTATCTCGACAAGGAGGGCAACCCCGTGAAGGGCGCCAGCCTCGATGGCTATCTGGCGGTCGGCGTGCCGGGTTCGGTGGCCGGTTTCGAGATGGCTCGCCAGAAATACGGCACCTTGTCCAGGCAAGAGCTGATGGCGCCGGCGATCAACTATGCCAGGGACGGTTTCGTCCTCAATCAGGGTGATGCCGCCTCATTCGCCGGCAGCGCTGAACGGTTGGCGAAGGACCCCGCAGCGGCGGCCATCTTCCTCAAACCCGATCGCAAGCCCTATGGCATCGGCGAGAAGCTGGTCCAGCCCGACCTTGCCGCCTCGCTCTCGGCCATTTCCGACAAAGGCCCCGATGCCTTCTACAAGGGCGCCATCGCCGACGCCATTGTCAAGGCGAGCGGCGCCAGGGGCGGCATCCTGACCAAGCCGGATTTCGAACAATACGTGGTGCGCGAACTGAAGCCCGTGACCTGCAATTACCGCGGCTACGAGATCACCTCCTCGCCGCCGCCAAGTTCCGGCGGCGTTATCATCTGCGAAATCCTCAACGTGCTCGAGGGCTATCCACTGTCCTATCTCGGCGCCGGCTCGGCAGAGACGGTCCATGTCATGGTCGAGGCGATGCGCCATGCCTACGTCGATCGTAATTCAGCCCTTGGCGACCCCGATTTTGTCGACAACCCGGTCTCCAAACTGCTGGACAAGGCCTACGCCAAGAACATCCGCGACAAGATCGACCCATTCCGGGCCGGCGTTTCGAAGGATCTGATGCCGAAGGGCTTTGGCGAGTCCAAGGAAACCACGCACTATTCGATCATCGACAAGGACGGCAACGCGGTCGCGGTCACCTACACGCTGAACGGCTCCTTCGGCGCCGGCGTCGTCGCCGACGGCACCGGCATTCTGCTCAACAACGAGATGGATGATTTCACCCAGAAGCCCGGCGTGCCCAATCTCTACGGCCTGGTCCAGGGCGAGGCGAACGCCATCCAGCCGAAGAAGACGCCGCTGTCGTCGATGAGCCCAACCATCGTCGCCAAGGACGGCAAGCCGTTCATGGTCATCGGCAGCCCGGGCGGCTCGCGCATCATCACCATCACGCTGGAGGCGATCGTCAACGTCATCGATCACGGCATGAACATCCAGGAGGCGGTCGACGCGCCGCGCATCCACCACCAATGGCTGCCCGACACGGTCTATGTCGAACCGTTCGGCCTGTCGCCCGACACAGAAAGACTGCTGGCCGGCATGGGCTATCACCTCGAGCTCAGCGACCAGACCTGGGGCCAGGCGGCCGGCATCCTTGTCGGCGGCAAGAGCCTGGCGGAAATCGGGAAGGGGGGCGGCGCGCGCTACAATGGCGCCATCGACAGCCGCGCCGCATCGGGCGAGGCGCTCGGATATTGATACCCGGGGTGGCTTTCGATCGAGAGCCTACGGGTCAGCCGCTTTTGGTCTGGAGACCGGCAGGGCTGTCACGTTACCAGGGTGATGGTCGATGCGATAAGCATCAGGGCGGCGATGCCGACGAACAGCGCGTAGATGCGCGGCCGGTCCAGCAGAAGCGCGTTTCCGGAAATCCAGGCCGACGTGGCGCCGCCAAGCGCGAACAGGAAACCGTTGCGATGGCCGAAGGTCATCGACGCGGCCATCAGCCCGCCAATGATCAAGGCGCCGAACACGATGATCACGGCGACCGCGTATCTCTCGAAGTCATTGCCGCTGCCCATGGCCGGCCCGATCGCATTCAGATTCGGCAGGTCGTCCGGATCGAACGACCCGTATTCGTCTTGCCCCATGGATTCTCGCATCACTGGTTCTCCGCTGACCGGCAACAAACCATCAACACTTGCCGAGTGCAACCCGATCGCGCGTCCCTCTCCGCGTTGACCGTCATCTTCAACACGTTCCGGCCGCTCTTGTCACCGATTTTCCGGCTGTCTGGCTCGAATGCAACAGGCGTCTGCGCCCGGATTGCACGCCGCCATCCCATTCCTTTTGGGCCGTGTCAGCGGAGAAGGATGGTGCCGTTGATGAATTCAGCGCCGGCAGCCTTTTCGCGGCTGCGGCGGGGAGTCGCAGCGCTGCCGGTCTATGCCGGCCCGAGTGCTGATTTGCGGTTACGTGGCGTGACTCTACCTGGCGGGCTGCAACGCGAACAATCTGGCCCCGTTCTCCTGGCCCTGCTCGACATAGCCGATGATCTTGAACCACCGCCCGACATCAGGCCCCTGCAGCCAGCTGCGCGAATGGACGGGCAGGTTGCCGGCGAGCGCCTGGATATGCCTGATATGCCGTTTGCAGAAGCGAACGGTGGAGCCACGGAAAAAATCGTCCTGCGCGGCGAACAGCGTATCGGCGGCGTCGCTGTTTTCATGCCAGGCGATGATGGCCACGGCCTTCTCGCCCTCGACAAGCGCGTGCGCCCGGCCTTCCTTCAAATTCATCATCAGATTGTCATAGGCGACCTTGCTGTCCTTGCCGGCCGCCGCGTATTCGTCCGACATCCGCTTGGATAGGCCATGAAAGACATCCTCGAGATCCCCGAGCGTCGCTGCACGTGCTCTCATTTCACCTCCTGCAGCCCCGGCAGCGAGTTTGCCCTAGGGATCGCACATCACCAAGCAAATTGAATCCGCTAAGGGCCTGATGAGAGCAAAGTCGTTTTCAGCGAGCCAGGCCGAGGTGGCGCAGCCAAGCACATCGGTCAAAATGGACTCGGCCCGTTCGTGCTGTATGGAAAATGGTCGTTTGCCGAGAACGTCGCGGGCAAATCGACGCTGGGCAAATGCGCTCACGATCTGTGCTTCTACCGTCGCTTTGAAGCTGCCGCGCGCCGAGGTGCGAGCTGGAGACGGGAGCTCCGACTGGGGTACGTGGCCTCAAAGAGCACGGCATCAACGCTGTGGATGTTCTCCGATGTGTCTGCGCCAATCCTCGATGAATGTACTTCGCTGGATTTCGTCCTGTGCGGCAAGAAGCGCCGGGCCGATGCGGATGGGGCGGCCGATCCCTGAGTCCATCAATGCCTCGGGTCCGTCGACCCCGACGGGCAGGGGGGCGTCCTCGGCAAAGAAGAACGAAGCGTCCTTCGCCACCTGCCGGCCGCGAGCCGACAGGAGATAGTCGAGGAACCGCTTACCGAGACCTGGATGGGCCGCAGCAGCGGGAATCAAGGCGCCCCGCGACAGGATAAGCGCGTAGTCCCGGGGCAGCACGATGCGCAGATCTGGATTGGCGAGCGCCGCCGCATAGGCGTAGGAGCCGAGCACGTTGTAGGCGATGCTGATCCGCCCCGCTGCAAGCTCGCCAAGCACTTCATTGTTGCAGCAGCGCACGATGGTTTCTACGCGGCTCAGAGCTTCGAGCAGTCGCCCGTTTGCTGTAGGCGCCTGGCGGGAATCGTAGAATGCCAAAAGGTAGCCGATGCCGGAAGCCTGAATATCGTAGGTTCCTATGCGTGCGCGGTAGGCGTCGGGCTTGCGGCGCAGGAGTTCCAGGAGCGCGTCGTGACTTCTCGGCACATCCTCGGGCGGAACCCGGCGCCGGTCGTAAACGAACACGACGGGTTCGAATGTGAAACCGAAAACCTCGTCCCGCCAATTCCCCCAGTCTGGCACACTCCGTGTTTCAGGCGAGTCGTGCCGTTGGGCGCAGCCGTCGTTGGTGAGCCGAACCAACTGGTCGACCGACGAGGAGAGGAGGATGTCAGCCTCGGAGGTCCCCGCTCTGCATGCGTCCCGTGCCTCGCGGAAAAGATCGTTTGTGACATAGTCTACGTAGTCGATCCGGATGTTAGGGTTGAGTGCCTGGAAATCGCGCAGCAGCGGCCGCATGGCCTCAAGATCCGTCGCCGCGTGGATGACCAGGCGGCCCGCCTCCTTCGCTGTCGCGGGAAAAGTCTCGCTTTCACCTTCGATGGCGCCGGCAAGGGTCGGGACCAGCCAGGCGAGCCCGGCGAGCGCGAGGGTGCGGATGTGCGCTGTCATGGCTGCCCTCGCACGAGCGGCAATTCCAGATAGACACAAAACGGCTCGTTTTCAGATCGCTCGCGGAAACCGAGCTGGCCACGCAGGACCGTCGCGACTTCCGACGCGATGGCGAAACCGAGCCCCGAGGACCCGCGCGCGTCAGGGCTTCGCGAATAGAAGCGGCTGATGATATTCGGCCAATCAGCCTCCTTGATCCCCGGTCCATCGTCGATCACCTCGATTCGACCGAAATTTTCTCGTTGGCGCACACGCACCTCCAGTCTGGCGGTCGCGCCATGACGCAGCGCATTGTCGATCACATTGACGATCGCCTCGCGCAGGCTGAGCATGTCGCCCATCGCCATGAGGTCTTCATCCGCGGGTTCGAAGGAGACGATCATGTCGGGATCCACCGTGATCGGGACGGCGTTGCGAAATGCCATGCGTGCGACATCGTTCAGCGAGACGGGCACGAGCTGGACTGAGTCGAAGCGGTGGATCACCATTGCATGGTTGAGAAGCTGATTAGTGAAGCCGGTTAGTTCGATGGTGCGGCTTTGAACGCGCTTCAGGTGACGGCGATCTTCCGGCGCAAGCCTCTGCTCGTCTATCAGGCTCACCTGGGCGGAAAGCGCCGTCAGCGGCGTGCGGATCTGGTGGGCGCTGTCGGCGATGTAGCGCTGCAGCAGTTTAATGCGCTCGTCAAGGCGGATGATGAAGTAGTTGATGGACGTCACGAAGGGAGACAGTTCGTCGGGCACCGCGACAGTGAGGGGTGTAAGATCCTGCGGGTCGCGCTGCCGGAGCGCGGCGGCGAGGTCATCGACTGGTCGCAGCGAGTAACGCACCGCCAGCGCTGTCCCGGCGACGGCAAAGAGGCTCATCAGCGCGACCAGCATCGTCGCCCGCGCCGTCAGCTCCGAGGCAAGCGCATGGCGGGCCTCGACGGTCTGTGCCACGACGACATAGGCCCAGCCCGGCCCTTCGGGCATGCTCATGGCGTGCGACACGGTTACGGTGCGCACCGGGGCGCCCAGATAGGCGTCATCGCCGAAGATGGGGGCGGCGCGGCTCGCGGAAAGGTCCGCCTCGGCGGCCAGGTCGGCATAGCCGGTCAGGGTCGCGCCCGAAGGATCGATGACCCTGTAGAAGATGCGGTCGTCATTGGCGAGCCCGAGGATTTCGAAAGCCGAGGGCGGAAGGACGAAGCGGAGATTTCCGTCGGCGACGCTGAGGCTCTCGCTCATCTGGAAGGCCGCGCCGAGGAGCAGCCGGTCATAAGCATCGTCGGCGGCGGCGCGCGCGTAAATCCAGGCGGCGGTGATGAGCGTTCCCGCACCCAGCGCCAGAACGACGCCGACGCGCCGCATGAGGCGGGAGAATAACGAACTTCTATGCGGCATCGTCGGAGACCAGTTGATAGCCGCTGCCCCTCAGTGTGACGATCCGCGCGCGCGCGCCTTCCAGTTTCTTGCGCAGGCGCCCGATATAAAGTTCGATTGCGTTCTCGCCCGCGGCCTCCTCGAAGCCGAACAACTGGTCCAGCAGTTCATCCTTGCTGAAGACCTTGCCGGGGCGCGAAGCGAGGATCTCGAGCAAGACGATCTCGCGGCGCTTAAGCTGGATCTCGCGCTTGCCTACCATCACATTGCGGTTGGCGCGGTCGAGGCTGATATCGCCGCAAACGATCACGTTGGTCGGCTCGCCGCCGCTTCGCCGTCGCAGAAGGACACGCGCCCTTGCCTCCAACTCGCGAAAGTCGAAAGGCTTGACCAGATAGTCGTCGGCGCCGAGATCGAGCGCGCTGACCCGGTCGTCCACCTCGGAGCGGGCCGTCAGCACGAGGACGGGGACGCCGCTCCCGGACTGGCGCAGCTTCCTGAGAATGGAGAAGCCGTCGACGCCGGGGAGCATGACGTCGAGGATGACGAGGTCGTATTCGGTGAAGCTCAGGATTTCGGATGCGGCAACCCCATCGGTCTCCCAGTCGACGGTGTGGCCCGTCTGCTGAAAGCGCCGGCTAATGGCTTCGCCCACGTCATGAGTGTCTTCGACCAAGAGAATACGCACGCGCCATGATCGCATGGGTCCGTGCCGCCAACAAGTTGATGAAGGGACGCGCTCACAGCTGCGGCAAAGGCGTGACAGGATGGTGACAGGAACGCGGGCTAGTGTGATCGTGCCGGCCCGGTGGAGAGCGAAGGGGCCGGTCGGGGAGGAAATCGGACATGTCCACTGATACGCCAGGCCCAATGGCCTGATGTAGCAGTCGGCGTGCGGAATTTTCTCGCCACCGCTCAAAATCCCCGTGGGAGGAACCCTATGAAGCAAGTTTTCAGCAGTGCCCTTTTTGGCGCGGCGATGGCCGCTCTGGCATTTGCAGCATCCGCACAGGCGGAACCGACGAAGCCGGAATGCCTTGCCGGCGCCAAGCCCGGCGGCGGCTTCGACTTGACCTGCCGACTTGCGGCCAATGCTCTGCTCGAGACGAAGCAGATTTCCAAGCCCATGGCCGTCACCTACATGGAAGGCGGAGTCGGTGCCGTCGCTTACAACCACGTCATCGGCAAGCGCGGCAAGGACGGCAACGTGATCACCGCGGCGTCTTCCGGATCAGCGCTGCTCCTCGCCCAGGGCAAGTTCGGCCAGTATGATGAGAACGCCGTGCGCTGGCTCGGTGCGCTCGGCGCCGACTATGGCGTGCTCGTCGTCGCGGCGGATTCGCCCTACAAGACACTCGGCGAACTGGTCGAGGCCTACAAGGCCGATCCGGCTAGCTTTGCAATTGCCGGTGGCGGCGCCGTGGGCTCGCAGGACTGGATGAAGGGTTCACTGCTCGCCAAGGCGGCCGGCCAGGAGCCCAAATCCATGCGCTATGTCGCGCTTGAAGGCGGTGGCGCGGTTCTGACCGCCCTCGAAGGCGGCCATGTGAAAGTCGGTTCGGGCGATGCGGCGGAGATGGTCAAGCACCATGTTGCCGGCAAGGTCCGCATCCTTGCGGTCATGTCGCCGGAACGTCTGCCGGGTGATCTTGCGAATGTTCCGACCGCCCATGAACAAGGCTTCGACATCGATTGGCCGGTCTGGCGCGGCTACTATGTCGGCAAGGACGTCTCGGATGCGGATTACGACTGGTGGGTGGATGCTTTCAAGAAAGCTTCCGAAACGTCGGAATTCGCCAAGGAGCGTGAAGCGCGGGGCCTGTTCGAGTTCACCCTGCTTGGCAAGGACTTCGAGGAGCGCGTGAAGACGGATGTCGCCCGCTTCAAGATCCTCGCCAAGGAAGCCGGCATGTAGTGCGACGCCCTCGCAGGCTCCCGTCAAGACACAAGGCGGACGACCCTCGCCATCGGCATGCCGATGGCGAGGGCGGAAAGCGAGGAAGGCAGCGGACAGCGGCCGCGGCCTCGGAAAATAAAGGAATACCCATGTCGGATGAATCGCATCCCTCTCCGCGGGCCGTGCAGGTGATCGGCCGCGGCGCCGCCATATGTCTGCTCGCGCTTGCCGTCGCCTACGGTATTGGCGGAAGCGTCATCGAATACTCCTTCTCCTCCGATCCCCTAGGCCCGCGGGTCTTTCCCATAGCGCTCGCCGTGGTGCTCGGCCTGCTTGCCGTCTGGTATTTCTTCTCGCCTGGCTCCGCGGAGGGGTTTCCGTCCGGCGCTCTGCTTGCCCGCGTGCTCGCGCTGCCGGTTCTCCTGGTCGTTTCCGTCGTCCTGTTCGAACCGGCAGGCTTTGCCGTTTCCATTTTCGTCCTAACGCTCGGCTCCGCACTTATCTTCGGAGCGTCGCCGGGTAAGGCGCTCATCGGAGCGGCCGGCCATGCCACCCTCTGGTGGGTCGTCTTCTCCTACCTGCTGGAAGTCTACCTGCCGTCCGGCACGCTCTTCGGACGCTGAGGCAAGGTCGGATCGGAAAGGTTAATCATGAACCTCGAATATCTCTGGCAGGGTTTTGCGGTCGCTCTGACCGGACAGAACCTGCTCATCGGCTTCATCGGCTGCTTCATCGGTACGCTCGTCGGCGCACTGCCAGCCATTGGCCCCATCAACGGCATAGCCCTGCTGCTTCCCATTGCCTATACGATGGGCCTGCCAGCGGAGAGCACCATGATCCTGCTCGCGGCGATCTATTGCGGCGCCGAATATGGCGGCCGCATTTCCTCGATCTTGCTGAATGTGCCAGGGGATGCCGGCGCCGTCATGACGGCAATGGACGGCTATCCCATGGCCCGCCAGGGACGCGCGGGAGAAGCACTCGCCCTCTCCGGCATCGCCTCCTTCGTGGGCGGCATACTCGGTTCCATCGGCCTGGCGCTGTTCGCGCCCCTGCTGGCCGGTCTGGCGATCGGTTTTGGTCCCGCCGAATACTTCGTGCTGATGATGTTTGCCTTTGCGACGCTGGGTTCGATGGTCGGCAGCTATCCTGCAAAGACGCTCATCGGCTGCACGCTCGGTCTGATGCTGGCAACGGTCGGTCTCGACGCCACGTCTGGCGCCTACCGCTTCACCTTCGACGAGCCCGAGCTTGGCGACGGCATCGAGTTCGTGGTGCTCGTCATCGGCTTGTTCTCGATCTCCGAAGCGCTGATCATCCTGGAAAACCAGGGGCGTGGCATGACTGTAATCCGCGAACTGGGTCGGATGACCGCACGCATGAGCGATATCGTGAAGTGCACCGGCACGACCTTGCGCAGCTCGCTCATCGGCTTCGTCATCGGTGTTCTGCCGGGCACGGGCGCCTCGGTGTCGAGCGCCATCTCCTACACGACGGCCAAGCGCTTGTCCGATACCGAAGGGACCTTCGGCAAGGGCGACGTGCGTGGTCTCGCCGCCCCCGAAGCGGCCAACAACGCGACGGCCTGCGGCGCCTTCGTGCCTATGTTGACGCTCGGTGTTCCCGGTTCGGGCACCACCGCCGTCATGCTTGGCGCACTGATGCTCTACAACATCCAGCCGGGCCCTATGCTACTCACCGAACGGCCCGAGATCGTGGGCGGTCTCGTCGCCTCGCTCTTTGTAGGCAACCTGATCCTGCTGGCGCTCAACCTTCCGCTCGTGCAGATATTCGCTCGCGTCCTGACCGTGCCGAACTGGCTGCTCGTGCCGGGCATCTTGGTCCTGTCGATCGTCGGCGTCTATTCCACTCACTCGTCGGTCTTCTCGATCTTCCTGATGATGAGCATCGGCATGGTGGGTTGGCTCCTGCGTAAGGCGGGCTTCGAGATGGCGCCGATCATCCTCGGCTTCGTACTGGGCCGGCTGATGGAGGTGAACCTGCGCAATGCTTTGGCGATCAGCGGAGGTGATCCGTCTATCCTCTTCAGCAGTACCATCTGCAACCTGCTCTGGGTTCTGGCCGCGGCCGTCGCCATCGTGCCTTTCTACCTGTCGCGGCGTTCCCGCCGGCGCAAGATGCTGATGGCCACCGAATGAGGGGGCCGCCAGGCGAGCGGCGCCTTACTGCCTGGCGCGGACTGGCACGTCCCGATCAAGGTGTGGCGATATTCTGGGCCGCGCCTCAGCCCGAATTGCGTAGGCAGTGACCCGGCCGACCATGCGCTTCGTGCCGGTGAAGACGCGCCCGAGCAGCAGAGTTGCACCGAGTTCCGTTGATGCTCGACCCGTCAGCTCACGCGGATATCGAACCGTTGCGGTCCATCTGTCCGAGTTCGGGGTTGGGCGCCGATGGGCGGAACGGGATCGAGCAACTGCTTGCCGTCGTCAATGACAACAATGGCAAGCATACCGGCCAGCGCGCGGGTGGGAATCTGTCATGTGTCAACCTTTGGTCTCCAGATATTCCACAGATACCCCGTTGCCATTCAATGGGCCGGTTTCCATCATTCATTAAGTCCAATCAGCGAACGTATCAGCGTTGCTCTTGCCGAAGCCAGATGCGCTTCGCAGGCTCGCTCAATTTGCTCGGAGTCGCGGCTTTCAAGGGCGTCGATATAGGCGAGATGCTCAAGGATCGCCGCTTGGTTGCGCTGCTTTTCGTCCCGCTTGTTCCACTGATAGTGGTAGTGAAAAATGAAGGTAATGATGTCATAGAAATCGTCGATAAAGCGGTTCGGCGAAGCTTCGTTTATGAGCCGATGAAACCGGTTGTCGAGACCGGAGAAGTCGTGAAAGCGGCTTTCAATCCGCTTCAGCAGTTCGGTATGCGCGCTCTTGAGCGCGGCGAGTTTTCCCCACAGAGGAGAGTTGTCAGGCTGCCTCGAAAACAAATGCGCCGACCGTAACTCGAACATCACCCGGATCTCGAACAGCTCGAGGGCGAAGTCTTCGGTGAAGCCCTTGAATAGCCAGCCGGTATTCGGCCTTTTTTCGAGCAATCCAAATCGGCTAAAGCGAATGAGGAACTCGCGAATTCCATTGGTCGCAACACCGAATTGCCGCGCAAGCTCGAGTTCGTTGATGCTGGTGCCGGGTCTGGTGTCACCCCGCAGCATCCACTCCATGAACTGCTGTTCGACGTGCTTGGCTCGGGACGTGGTTTCGTCGTCGGGGTAGTAGTCGCTATCCTCCACCGCGCGGCCCGCCGTCCTGACGCCGCCGCGCTCGGCGACAAGTTGGCGGTGAGCAAGTTCCTGCAGAACCTTTCGGACGGTCGTGCGGCTCACTCCCACTCGGCGTCTGAGCTCATTTTCGGAGGGCAATTCGCCCGCCAATTGTCCATCGCGCAGCATGGTGGCGACGCGGTTGAAAGCCTTCTTGTAGACGGTGTCGGTTCGCATCGGACTTGCCCTCTCAGCAACCTTGTCCTTTTTGCGTGAACTTTATCCATAAAAAACAACTTGACCAAGTGGGGTTGATTGTTTTTTATCGATAAGAGGAAGCTGAAATACAGCCTTGGTTCTGACGCCTTACGCAAAGCCTGGGCGGGGAGGGGGTTTTGCCCAAAACGGAAAGCACCAGCACCGCTGTTGGCAAAGCCTCGCTACTGGGGTCGAAGAAGCCGAGAACCGGTCCTGGCTTGGCGCTCGGACTGGCATTGCTCAGCGCTGGCCCGGTCATCATATTGCTGTTGCTGATCGCGGTTCTCGGTTTCCTGTCACCCTATTTCCTGACCGGGCGCAATCTCAGCAATATCCTCGGCCAGACCGCCGTCATCTCGGTTGTCGCAATGGGCCAGCATTTGGTGATCCTCACACGCGGCATCGACCTTTCGGTCGGATCGAACGTTGCACTGGCTTCCGTCGTCGGCGCCCTCAGCTTTCATGCCGGCGCTCCCGCCATCGCGGTTATCGCGGTGATGGTTGGCTGCGGTGCGGCGGTGGGCGCCATCAACGGGCTCTTCTACGTCTTCGGGCGGCTGCCGCATCCTTTCATAATCACCCTGGCAACCTTGAGCATCGCCAAGGGCTTGGCGCTTCAACTGGCCGATGGGCGCGCCATTCCTGGAATGCCGGATTCGATAGATGCGCTGGGGCGCGATGCGGTCTGGGGTCTGCCTGGCTCAGTCTTTGTCGTTGCAGGTGTTGCCGCGGTCCTTTTCACTGTGGCCAAGACGATGGTCTGGGGGCGGTGGATTTACGCCGTCGGCGGTCGACCCGACGCCGCCTTGCGCATGGGCATTCCCGTGTCCTGGGTCCTGGTCTCGGTCTATGTGGTCTCAGGGCTGTGCGCCGGCATCGGCGCGGTCATACTCGCCGGCCGCACCGACGCCGGTTCTCCCTTGTTCGGCAATCTGCTTGAACTGGATACGATCGCGGCGGTGATTATCGGCGGTGCCAGTTTTCTCGGCGGCCGTGGCCATCTCGGCCATGCCCTAATCGGCGCCATCATGATTGGCGTCATCCGCAACGCACTCAACCTGCTCAACGTCAACGTCTTCTTCCAGCTCATCGTCATTGGCGTGGTCATCGTGATCGCGGTCGAGTCCGACGTGCTGCGCAACTATCTCGAAGGACGTGTGCGTGTCATGCAGGCTGGGAGGTAGTGATGAGCGCCGTTGCGACCAATGCCGATCGGACCGCCATTGCCGACCAACCCGTGCTGGCCGTACGCGGTGCCACCAAGCATTTCGGTTCGGTTCTGGCCCTGGACGACGTCAGTATTGAGGTGCGGCGAGGCGAGATCGTCGGCCTGCTCGGTGACAATGGCGCGGGCAAATCGACGCTGACCAAATGCATCAGCGGCGTGCACCAATTCGATGCCGGCGAGATTGTCCTGGACGGTGCGCCGACGCAGATACGCTCCCCCGCGGATGCGCGCTTCGCCGGCATCGAGACCGTCTACCAGGATCTGGCGCTGTTCGACAATCTGACGCCGGGACAAAATTTCTTTGCTGGTCGCGAGCTGGCCTGGCCGCAATGGCTTCCGCGCGGCTTGCGATTTCTGCAGCAGCGCAGGATGGACGCCGAGACCCGTGTTCTGTTGGCAAACCTCAAGGTTACGCTACCTCGATTGGATGCCGTCGTCGCCATGATGTCCGGGGGACAAAGGCAAGCCATCGCCGTCGCCAGGTCCACCGTATTTGCCCGCAAGGTGGTCATCCTGGATGAGCCGACCGCTGCACTCGGTCTGCGTGAATCACGCCAAGTGCTCAATCTGGTTGCTGCGCTCCGCGACCAGGGCAATGCCGTGATCCTGATAACTCACAATATGGAGCATGTCGTCGAACTCGCCGATCGCGCCGTGGTGCTTCGCCAGGGCCGCAAGGTCGGCGAGTTGGTGCCGACCAGGCACAACAAACAAGAGCTGGTTTCCATGATCGTTGGAGCCTGATCCGTTCGAGATTTTGGGGACCGTTGCGGCCCTCAAATGCCTGAGGCCTTCCCCACCGGGAGGCGTCTCAATTCAAGGGAGGAATGGAATGCCAATCAACCGAAAACTGTTTGCAGGGATCGCTATCGCGGTCGTGTTTGCGCTGCCGGCTTCGGCAGCAGACAAGATCAAGATCGGCCTGATCACCAAATTCCCAGTGCCGTTCTATTCGACCATGGAACAGGCCGCCAAGAAATACGCGGCCGCTCATCCTGAAATCGAGCTGGTTACCGGCCAGGGTCAGGCCGCGACCGACATTGAGGGCCAGATTGCGCTGATCGAGTCCATGATCACGCAAGGCGTCAAGGGCCTGGCTGTCACTCCGGTCGACCCGACGGTTGCGCCGGCGCTCGACAAGGCGGTCGCTGCCGGCATCAAGGTGGTTCTCGTCGACAACAGCATTCCCAACTGGAAAGGTCAAACAGCACTGGTCTCGACCAACAACCTCAACGGCGGCAAGATCGCCGGGGAGTACCTCAAGACCGTGCTGAAGAGTGGCGACAAGATCGGTATCCTGCAGGGCGTTCCCGGGGTGCCGGCACTGGACGACCGCGTCACCGGCATGATGCAGGGGTTGGGCGACGTCAAGGTCGACGTTGTCGGCAAGGGCGCAACCAACTGCACGCTCGAACTTGGCACGTCGGTGACCGAAGACATCCTCACCGCCAATCCCGATCTCAAGGCGATCTACTCGGCCTGTGGCCCGCCAATCCCAGGCGCCGTCAAGTCGATCAGCAATGCGGGCATGGCCAATCATAAGATCATACTGGTCGGCTTCGACGCCTGCTGCGGCGAGATCGAAGCGATCAAGTCGGGTGCGGAAGACGCCAGCGTTGCACAATTTCCGGCAAAGATGGGCGAGCTTGGCATCGATACTGTGGTCAAGGCGATCCGCGGAGAGGCCGTCGACGCCAATGTGGACACCGGCGCTGGCCTCGTGACGCCGCAGAACGTCAAGGACTTCGAATAAGCTCCCACACCTTGGCCCGGCGGTCTTGTCAACCGCCGGGTTCTTTTTGGAACACTCCAAGGAAGGTGATCCGCATGAAAGCGCTCGTTTGCCGACGACCCGGCGAACTGATCTTCGAAGATCGCTCCCCACCCGGCCCGCCGGGGGTAGGATGGGCGCTGGTCAGCATCAGCCATGTCGGTATATGTGGCACCGATTATCACATCTTCGAAGGCAAGCATCCCTACCTGGCCTATCCACGTGTCATGGGGCATGAACTCGCAGGCACGGTGACTGCGATCGGGGAAGGCGTCCCTATCCGCATCGGCGAACGCGTCGTCGTAAATCCTTATTTTGCTTGCGGCAGATGCATAGCCTGCCGTCATAACAAGCCGAATTGCTGCGTATCGATCGAGGTGTTGGGCGTTCATCGCGACGGCGGTATGTGTGAAGAGTTGCTCGTGCCTGCCGACAATCTCTATCCGATCGGAGGATTGTCGCTCGACCATGCGGCGGCGATCGAATTCCTGGCCATCGGTGCCCACGCGGTGCGGCGCTCCCAACTTGCCGCCGGGAAACGTGCTCTGGTCATCGGCGCAGGCCCTATCGGACTCGGCACGGCGCTATTTGCACGTATTGCCGGCCAGATAGTGACGATCATGGACGTCCGCCGGGAAAGGCTCGATTTCGCCGAAGGTCAACTCGGTTTCCCCGTTATCGATGGACTTTCGTTGTCGCCCGCCGACCTGGTGCGGGAGCGAACCGATGGCGAGTGTTTCGACCTTGTTTTTGATGCGACCGGCAACAGGGCGTCGATAGAGGCCGCTTTCGCTTATGTGGCGCATGGGGGAGCCTTGATAATGGTCAGCGTCATCAAGGAGGAGATCAGCTTTTCCGATCCCGAATTCCACAAGCGTGAGATGATGTTGATGAGCAGCCGCAACGCGCTTCGAGTCGACTTTGACCACGTCATGGCGGCAATGCACGATGACACCGTTCCTGTGGCCAAGCTTATAACGGACCGCACGACCCTGCGCGACAGCCTCCGCGATATCCCGCATTGGGTCCACCAAAAGTCGGGGCTTATCAAGGCGGTGATAGCCGTTTAGGCTGTTCACTGAGGCACCCCAACACACAAGGGAAGCAAAAGTCGTCCGAACCATCCGGTTGGCAATGGCCGCCATCAATGCCTCGTTCACCAAGGTGTCCTGGGAACTGTTGGCGGCCGGCAGTTGCGTGGGACGCGGGAAGACCAGCATGCCGACTTCCACGCGGTCATGGCCGCGACCACCAGGTCCTGGACCAGCCCGCCGAATGACTCCAGCATGTTGAGCCGCAGCTTGCCGGCCTGCACCCATGTGCCGGTCATCAGCTTGAAGTCGTCCGCCACCCGCCCGTCGAAGACAAGGCCACGGTCGACTCGTTATTCAAGCAGAAGTAGATGGCAAGACTTTCGGCAAATTTGGGCTTCTTATGGCTGGACCTGCCACTGCTGAAGCGTATAGCGGCGGCTGCTCAGGTGGGCTTTCGCGCTGTCGAGTTGCACTGGCCCTACGACACGCCAGCCGAGGAGGTCCGTGCTGTCTGTGCTGAGTATGGGACGACGCTGCTCGGGTTGAATATGCCAATGGGAGAGGTAAGCAGAGGTGAGTTCGGTTTGGCTGCCCTGCCTGGCCGCGAACAGGGTGTTCGGCAAGCCGGGGTCACATACGCGGACTGATGAACGCGCCGGCCAACATCAGCGCATTGAAGGGGCTGACCACGCCGGAAACGGCGGTGGCGGCTTCCGTAAATATTGGACCAGCCATCCAAACCAAGGGAATCTGATCATAACCTTCGGCACCATCGCCACCCGGGCTGGAACGCTCGGCCTTCCTTATCTCGGCCTTGCTTATCTTGCCAGCGCAGGCCTTATTTCGGATATCTTCGGCTGAGAAGCGTGGCGACGTTTCGGCGAGGCGTTTGGCATTCCCCAAATTCATACCAACAGGCACTTAGATACCAACAAATATACCAACAACTGCTCACGTTGGACCAGTTTTGGCCCAGCGCTTAGCACGCGCTCAATTGTGGCAAAACGAGAGACCAAGCGAAATTCAGCTTCGCTATGGTTTGATGAGGCTTTGGCAGTTCGCCAATAAAAGAAAACTTGGATTGCGAAATGCGGAATCGAAGTAAACGCATAAGTTATTGAAATGCGACGGAAAAATCTTAAAATAAGTGATGGTGCCCAGAGGCGGATTCGAACCACCGACACGCGGATTTTCAGTCCGCTGCTCTACCAACTGAGCTATCTGGGCCTGTTCCGGCTAACGAATAACTCGCGCTCCGGATTTCACGGGAAGCGCCGTGGGCGCCCCTTGAAAGCGCGTGGGTTATAGCATGGGAATCCAGCCTGTCCAGCGCCTAGATGTGGATTTCCTGCAGGAAAAGAAATGCTGCCCGATGGGCTGCTTTCCGTGCCATGCGTGCGCCTGTCTGGCGCTTGCCAGTCCCTTGCGGAAGTTGGACCGCGCCATGCCGATCAGCTTGCGGATGGATTTGTTGAAGGTGCTGAGCGAGCCGAAGCCCGGGTTCATCGCAATGCGCGGCACGTTGGCGTCCTGGTGCACCAACAGCGCCGGCGCGCGGTTCAGCCGCAAGAGCTCGATATGGTCATTGAGCGTCATACCCGTCGCGCTTTGCCCGGCTGAACTCGAGCGGCTGGACGGCGGCAGCCTGCACGCATAAGGCTATGCTTGAACATATGCCGGAGGTTGGCGTGGCCAGACATCCCAGGATCACTTTCATCGGCGCCGGCTCGACCGTGTTCACGAAGAACATCGTCGGCGACGTGCTGCAGCGGCCAGCCCTTTCAGGCGCGACGATCGCGCTGATGGACATCAATCCGCAGCGGCTGGAAGAGAGCGCCGTCGTCGTCAACAAGCTGATCTCGACGCTCGGCGTCAAGGCGCAGGCCGAGACCCATTCCGACCAGCGCAAGGCGCTCGCCGGCGCCGACTTCGTCGTCGTCGCCTTCCAGATCGGCGGCTACGAGCCGTGCACCGTCACCGACTTCGAGGTGCCGAAGAAATACGGCCTGCGCCAGACCATCGCCGATACGCTCGGCGTCGGCGGTATCATGCGGGGCCTCAGGACCGTTCCGCATCTGTGGACAATCTGCGAGGACATGCTGGCCGTCTGCCCGCAGGCGATCATGCTGCAATACGTCAACCCGATGGCGATCAACACCTCGGCGATCGCAGAGAAATATCCTGACATCAGGCAGGTCGGGCTGTGCCACTCGGTGCAAGGCACGGCGATGGAACTGGCGCACGATCTCGACCTTCCCTACGAGGAGATCCGCTACCGTTCGGCCGGTATCAACCACATGGCCTTCTATCTCGATTTCGAGCATCGCCAGCCGGACGGTTCCTACCGCGACCTCTATCCCGACCTCATCCGCGCCTATCGCGAGGGCCGCGCCCCCAAGCCGGGCTGGAATCCGCGCTGCCCCAACAAGGTGCGTTACGAGATGCTGACGCGGCTTGGTTATTTCGTCACCGAAAGCTCGGAGCATTTCGCCGAATACACGCCCTATTTCATCAAGCAGGGCCGCCCCGACCTGATCGAGAAATACGGCATTCCGCTCGATGAATATCCCAAACGCTGCGTCGAGCAGATCGAGCACTGGAAGGGACAGGCGCAAGCCTATCGTTCGGCCGACCGCATCGAGGTCGAACAATCGAGGGAATATGCCTCCTCGATCATGAATTCGGTCTGGACGGGCGAGCCGTCGGTCATCTACGGCAATGTCCGCAACAATGGCTGCATCACTTCGCTGCCGCGCGATTGCGCCGCCGAAGTGCCATGCCTGGTCGATGCTTCCGGCATCCAGCCGACCTATATAGGCGGCCTGCCGCCGCAACTGACGACGCTGATCCGCACCAACATCAACGTCCAGGAACTGACGGTGCGCGCGCTGATGGCTGAGAATCGCGAGCACATCTACCATGCGGCGATGATGGATCCGCACACATCAGCCGAGCTCGATCTCGACCAGATATGGTCACTGGTCGATGATCTCCTGGCCGCCCACGGCGATTGGCTGCCGGCCTGGGCGCGCACAACAGCGCCGCGCGTCCATCTTGGACGCGCAAAGGACGCGGTAGCACTTTGATTTTGCGCATGATCCTTTCCGAAAATCGATTTTCGGGGTCAGGCGCCGCCCGCGAGACCGGGGCGGCCTGACGGTGCGATCCCAGCCCTATTTCGGCTCGTCGGCGTCGGGGTCTTCCTCGTCGTCGCGGGCGGAGATGACATAGGCGCCCTTCAGCCAGCGGTTGAGGTCGATGTCCTTGCAGCGCTTCGAGCAGAATGGATAGGTCTCGCGCGCCGACGGCTTGCCGCATTCGGGGCAAGGGCGCTTGGGCCGCAGCGGCGTCACCTTGTCGTCGAGGCTCATGGCCGCGCGGACTGCCAGCTTTGATGGATCTTGAAGCCTTCGCCGGAAAGCAGCGCCACTGTCTCGTAGAGCGGCAGGCCGACGATGTTGGTGTAGGAGCCGACGAGCTTGACGACGAAGGCACCGGCGAGGCCCTGGACGGCATAGCCGCCGGCCTTGCCGCGCCATTCGCCCGAGGCGACATAGGCATCGATCTCCTCGCGCGGCAGCCGCTTGAAACGCACCCGCGTCTCGACCAGCCGCTGGCGCAGCTTGCCGCCCGGCGTGATCAGGCAGATGCCGGAATAGACCCGGTGCGAACGGCCGGACAACAGCCCGAGGCAATTGGCGGCGTCATCCAGTGTTTCGGCCTTGGGCAGGATGCGCCGTCCGACCGCGACCACCGTGTCGGCGGCCAGCACGAAGCTTGGCGCATAGTCCGTCTCGGTCTTCAGCGAGGCAAGCGCCTTCTCGGCCTTTTCCTGGCACAGGCGCTTGGCCAGTGAGCGCGGATGCTCGGCACGCAGCGGTGTTTCGTCGACATCGGCGGGCAGCACACGGTCCGGTTCGATACCGGCCTGCTGCAAGAGTTCGATGCGGCGCGGGGAACCCGAGGCAAGCACCAGCTTGTGCAAAATGCTCATTGCGTTCCGGCCGGGCCTTGATCTTACTTGAAGCGGTAGGTGATGCGGCCTTTGGTCAGGTCGTATGGCGTCATCTCGACCAGAACCTTGTCGCCGGTCAGCACGCGGATGCGGTTCTTGCGCATGCGGCCGGCCGTATGGGCGATGATCTCGTGTTCGTTTTCGAGCTTCACCCTGAACATCGCGTTGGGCAACAATTCCGTCACGACACCAGGAAACTCGAGGACTTCTTCCTTCGGCATTCGATACCTTTGCTTGGATGGCAGTTCCGGCGCCTAGAGCATGATGCCGAAAAGTGTGAAGCGGTTTTCGGACAACATCATGCTCTACTCTTTGACCTGGAGGCGGATTCGGATTTCAGGTCGAACAGACCCCAAATCATCCGACTCCAGCCGGAATTTCGGCGGAACCTATATGATAATCGTGCGCTTGTGAACACGCTTAATCCGTCGCGTTTTTTGCTTCTGGAAGCAAAAAACGTCGGCTTATGCGCAACTTCAGCCGCTCGCGCACATCGCGATAGGCCGCCATGATCTGTTCGCGCGTGCCGTCGGCATCGGTCGGGTCCGGCGTCGGCCAATATTCGACCTCGACGGCGAGCGAGCGGGTGAGCTCGAGCGCGGCGTGGTGCGCCTCCGGCGCCAGCGTCACGATCAGATCGAAATAGTCGTCCTCGAGATCGTCCAGCGTCCTCGGGTGACGGTCGTCCAGCGACAGGCCTTCCTCGGCAAGCACGGCATCGACGAACGGGTCGCGCTCGCCGGCGCGCACGCCGGCCGAGGCGACGAAAACGGTGGCGGGCAGCATCCGGCGCGCCAGTTGCTCGGCCATCGGCGAGCGCACGGCATTCATGCCGCACAGGAACAGGATCGAGCGGGGCAGGGCGCCGGGTGCCAGGACTAGCCCCGCCAGTGCAACACGCAGACCAGCGTGAACAGCCGTCGCGCCGTGTCGAAGTCGATGTCGATCTTGCCGGAGAGCCGGTCCATCAGCGTCTGCGAGCCCTCATTGTGCAGGCCGCGGCGGCCCATGTCGATCGCTTCGATATGGCTCGGCGTCGAGGAGCGGATCGCGTCGTAATAGCTTTCGCAGATCATGTAGTAATCCTTGACGATGCGCCGCAGCGGCGTCAGCGACAGGATGTGGGTGACCACCGCGGTGCCGTCCTCGCGCGCCACGGCGAAGACCAGGCGCTGTTCGGCCAGCGACAGTTTCAGGCGGTAGGGGCCCGTGCCGCTGTCATTGATGGGCTGGAAACTGTTCTCCTCGATCAGGTCGAAGATCGCCACCGCCCGCTCATGCTCGACATCGGGCGTCGAACGGCCGATCGATTCATCGAGTTCGACATCGATCAGTTTTGCGCGGGTTTGATCGGAGCCCGTCATATCGGCCTACATGTTCAACCGTATGGCGACGGAGCGGCCATGCGCATCGAGCCCTTCCGCCTTGGCGAGCGCGATCGCCGCCGGCGCCAGAACGCGCAACTGCTCCGGTCCAAGTCTGAGCACCGAGGTGCGCTTGACGAAGTCGAGCACCGACAGGCCCGACGAGAACCGCGCCGAGCGTGCGGTCGGCAGCACGTGATTGGAGCCGCCGACATAATCGCCGATGGTTTCCGGTGTGTGGCGGCCGAGAAAGACGGCGCCGGCATTGCGCATCCGCGACAGGAAGCCTTCGGCATCGTCGATGGCCAGCTCGACATGCTCGGCCGCGATGCGGTCGACCAGCGGCAGTGCGGCCTCGATGGTCGGAACTTCGATCACCGCGCCGAAATCACGCCAGCTCGCCGCGGCCGTCTCGCCGCGCGGCAGGCTCTGCAACTGGCGTTCGACGGCCCGTTCGACCGCCTTGCCGAAGGCCGGATCGTCGGTGATCAGGATCGATTGCGCCGATACATCGTGTTCTGCCTGGGCCAGCAGATCGGCGGCGATCCAGTCCGGATCGTTGTCGCCGTCGGCCACCACGAGCACCTCCGAGGGGCCGGCGATCATGTCGATACCGACCGTGCCGAAAACCTGCCGCTTGGCCGCCGCCACATAGGCATTGCCGGGGCCGACGACCTTGGCCACCGGACGGATCGTTTCGGTGCCATAGGCAAGGGCCGCGATCGCCTGCGCTCCGCCGACCCGGTAGATTTCGGAAACGCCTGATATGTCGGCCGCCACCAGCACCAGCGGCGGTATGGCGCCGCCGGAGGCAGGCACGCAGATGGCGATGCGTTCGACGCCGGCAACCTTGGCCGGTATGGCATTCATCAGCACGGAGCTTGGATAGCTTGCGGTGCCGCCCGGCACATAGAGGCCGACGGCTTCGATCGCCGTCCAGCGCCAGCCGAGCTCGACGCCCGCGCCATCCGTGTAGCGATTGTCCTTCGGAAGTTGCTGCTCATGATAGGCGTGGATCCGGTCGCGCGCGAATTCCAGCGCCTTTATCGTCCCCCTATCGGCGCCCTCATAGGCGCTGGCGATTTCTTCCTTCGTTACGGCAATGCCGATGCTTTTGAGGTCGGCGCGGTCGAATCGGCTGGAATAGTCGATCAGCGCCGCGTCGCCCTCGGCGCGTACCCGCGCGATGATCTCGCGCACCGCGGCCTCGACGTCGGCGGACACTTCCCGCTTGGTGGTGAGGAAGGCGGCGAAACGCTGCTCGAAATCGGCGTCGGAGTGGCGAAGCGTGATGGCCATGAGACGCTCAAGCCCTGTGCACGGGACGTGACGTGGCTTCCCACGCGCCGCCGATGTCGGCAAGGCGGGCCTCGATGCACTCGACATCGAGCATGATGGTGCCGCCGCCTGAAAAGATCAGCTCGACGATGCCCGCGGGCTTGCTGATCTCGATGAAGCTGATGGCCAGCAGGGACAGCACCTCGGCCGGCTTGTCGCGGGCAATGCCGTTGGTCTTGGCGCCCAGCACCCGGTCGAAATGCAGCACCGCCTGGCGCCGCTCGTTATGCTGGCGAAACAGGCCTGACTTCGCCTCCCAGACGAAGCGGTTCATGGTCAGCACGAAACGCTTGGCCGACGGCAGATATTGGAGGTCGGAAACTTTCATCACGGCATCCTGGACATGGGCCGAGACGATGCCCAGGTCCTGGTCGTCGAGCGCGATAAGCTTGAGGGCATTCATGCGGATTTCGCACCTGAAAGTTGACTGTTCAGCCTTCTGTTAGAGCATGATCCCAAAAAGTGGAAATCGGTTTTTGGCAAAGATCATGCTCAGACAAAACAGGCTCTAGGCGGTCTTTTCGAAGCACGCAACCGCGATAGGGGTTCTGCGCCAGGACAATCGCCTCAGCTTTGCATTGCCCCTCATCGTCCTGCCGGGCACTTCTCCCCCGTATAGAGACGGGGAGAAGGACGCATCTCGATCGCGGATGCCGACAGGCAAATGAGGGCGGCGCCGACGCGACAATTGCCCATTAGACGCCGCCTTGAAGCGGCTGCCTTGGGCTCCCTAAGCGGAAATCCGCTCGATCACCGCGCCGCAATTGGACAGCTTTTCCTCCAGCCGCTCGAAGCCGCGGTCGAGATGGTAGACCCGGTTGACCGTGGTCTCGCCTTCGGCCGCCAGGCCGGCGATGACCAGCGACACCGAGGCGCGAAGATCGGTCGCCATCACCGGTGCGCCTTTCAGCTTGGCCACGCCGTCGACGATCGCCGTCTGGCCGGAAAGCGTGATGTGGGCGCCGAGCCGGGCCAGTTCCTGGACATGCATGAAGCGGTTCTCGAAGATGGTCTCGGTGATGCGCGACTTGCCTTTGGCCATGGTCATCAGGCCCATGAACTGCGCCTGCAGGTCGGTCGGGAAGGCCGGGAAGGGCGCCGTCGTCACGTCGACAGGCGAAATGCCGGCGCCATTGCGCTTAACGCGGATGCCGGAATTGGTCTGCGTGATCTCGGCGCCGGTCTGCGAAATCACGTCCAGCGCGGTCTGCAAAAGCTCGGGGCGCGCGCCTTCGAGCACGACGTCGCCGCCGGTCATGGCGACCGCCATGGCATAGGTGCCGGTCTCGATGCGGTCGGGAATGACGCGCACGCGGGCGCCCGACAACGCTTCGACGCCATCGATGGTGATAACAGGCGTGCCGGCGCCGGAAATTTTCGCGCCCATGGCGTTGAGGCATTCGGCGAGGTTAACGATCTCGGGTTCGCAGGCGGCGTTTTCAAGCACCGTTTCGCCCATGGCCAGCGATGCCGCCATCATCAGCACATGGGTGGCGCCGACCGACACCTTCGGGAACACATAGCGGTTGCCGACAAGGCGGCCATTGCGGGTCTTGGCGATGACATAGCCGGTGTCGACGTCGATGTCCGCGCCCAGCGCCTGCAGGCCTTCGAGGAACAGGTCGACCGGGCGCGTGCCGATGGCGCAGCCGCCCGGCAGCGACACCTTGGCCTCGCCCATGCGGGCCAGCAGCGGCCCGATCACCCAGAACGACGCCCGCATCTTCGACACCAGCTCGTAAGGCGCCGTGGTGTCGACGATGTTGCGGGCCGAGAAGTTGATGGTGCGCGAATAGCCCTCATTCTGCTTCTCGCGGCGGCCATTGACGGAATAGTCGACGCCGTGATTGCCGAGGATGCGGATCAGCTGCTCGACATCGGCCAGATGCGGCACGTTTTCCAAGGTCAGCGTGTCGTCGGTCAAAAGCGAGGCGATCATCAGCGGCAGGGCTGCGTTTTTCGCGCCCGATATCGGAATGCTTCCGGCAAGCTCGTTGCCGCCGACAATTCTGATGCGATCCATTGGAGAACGTCCCTCTCGGCCAAAAAGGCCGCTTCAATCGTTTGAGTGTCGGCCCGTCTAGACCATCGGCCGGTCTGGTTCAAGAAATAGGATTTCGCCCGCTGCGCCCCAAGAATGGCCGATTTGAGTTAATCTTTTTGCATTTCCTTGGAAGCGGTGAGCCCGTCCGGCCGCTGGTCGGCCTCGCCGGTGCGGCGCGAGCGCGACTGCGCTTTGCGCTTCTGCAGATTGGCGCGCAACTGCTCGGCAAGCCTGGTTTTGCGGTCCGTGCCGCTGTTTTTCGGTGGAATTGTCTTGCCGCTCATCGTCCCGTCCCGGCCGGCGACCGGCCAAACCGATATTCAGGGATAGCCAAGATTGTGGCGCCGCCATGTCATTGAAAGCTATCCGGCAAAGGCTTTCACAGAAGCGTTGTTCTTGGCCTTGCGCTTGTCGGTTCGATATGGCAGAAGCCCCGCCATCGGCGGCTGCGGTAGCTCAGTGGTAGAGCACTCCCTTGGTAAGGGAGAGGTCGAGAGTTCAATCCTCTCTCGCAGCACCAGTCTATCTCCGAATCCCGAATTTACCCGCTTTGACGCCGGCGTGCGTCGCACCAGCGCTGTTTGGCGCCCGCGATCCTGCCCGTCTGCCTTCCTCGCGCCAGCAAACCGATCTTTCACGCGCCAACGGCTTGTCGCGCGCGCCCGTCGATGGCTAAATAAACGCTCACAGGGGAAGGGAGCATGGCACTTCACCTTTCGGCGGATGCCCCGGCTTTAGTCGCAGCCGCGCCGCAAAAACATCTCTTTGGCCCGTTCATCGACTTTTTCATGCTTGGCGGAAGCGCGCTTCTGATCCTGCCGGTCCTGTATTTTGTGCCGCTCAGATACGAAGCTGCCGTGACGCTGACGATGTTCTTGCTTTCCCATCTCATAAACCAGCCGCACTTTGGTCATTCATACCAGATCTTCTATCGCAATTTCGCGCGCAAGGTGTGCGGCGACGGCTACAGCCGCAATCTGCAGATCCGCTATATTTTGGCGGGCATCGTCGTCCCGCTGGCGATGATTGCCTTCTTTGCCTATGGCTCATTGACGGGGAACACCCGGCTGCTCGGCTATGCGACCAACGCGATGGGCTTTTTCGTGGGCTGGCACTACGTCAAGCAGGGCTACGGCATGCTGATGGTGGATGCCGTGCTGAAGCGCAAATTCTTCGGCGATCAGGACAAGAAGGTGTTGCTGGTCAACGGCTATGCCGTGTGGCTGTTCGCATGGCTTCAGACAAACGTGGTCATCACCCAGAGGCAGTTCTGGGGTTTGGACTACTACACCTTCGCGGTCCCGCCGTGGCTCATCACCATCGCCATGTCGATCGCCGCCGCCTCCTCGGCGGCAACCGCCGTGATGTTCATCAATCGCTGGCGCAAGCACGGTGGCGCGCTGCCCTATAATGGCGTTGTCGCCTATGTCGTGTCCCTCTATGCCTGGATCCTGTTCGTGACATTGAACCCGCTCTGGCTGCTCGTCGTGCCGGCGATGCATTCCTTGCAATATCTGGCGGTGGTCTGGCGCTATCAGACCAATGTCGAGCGCGACCGTGCCGATGCCGTCGAGAAGCCGGCATTGAAGCTCCTGTCCATTTTTGGGCCGCTATACAGGCTGCGCGTGCTGGCGTTCATCATCGTGGGCGCAATTCTGGGAGCGCTCGGTTTCTGGCTGGTGCCGATGGCGCTGGCCGACCTCATTCCTTACGACAAGGCAGTGCTCGGCTCGTCGCTTTTCCTCTTCATCGCCTGGATATTCATCAACGTGCACCACTATTTCCTGGACAATGTGATGTGGCGGCGCGGCAATCCGGAAGTCTCGAAATATCTGTTTCGCTGAAGCAGGTTCATTGCGGGCATCCGCTCCTGCGGGACAGCCATTCCGGGCACGAACACGATTCGTTAACCAAGATGCTGTTCATCGGCGTGGTGTGGGACGGATGGCCCATCTGCGTGGTCAAGCCTGCTTGTCAGGTCGAGAGCTTCGAAAGAAGGCTCCGCATCAGGGGAAGACGTTAAATCGCCCGAAACAAGAACAATGTGCAAGGCATGAACGTGATTGAAAGCGAACAGAATGGCGCCTCCCATCGTTGGACATGGCTGCCGGCCATTGCAGTCGCGTTCCTTTGCATGTGCGTCACCACTGCATTCGCGGAGACGCGCGCCCTGAAGATCCAACATCTCCATACGTGCGAGAAGGCCGAGATCGTCTTCAAGCGCAACGGGCGCTACGATCAGGCGGGATTGAAGAAGATCAATTTCATGCTGCGCGACTGGCGCCGAAACGAGCCGACCAGGATGGATCCGCGCCTGCTCGACCTTGTCTGGCAGGCCTATCGGGCCAGCGGCTCGACGGCCTACATCCATGTCGTCAGCGCCTATCGTTCGCCGGCGACCAACGCCATGCTGCGCGGCCGCTCGAAGGGCGTGGCCCGGGAAAGCCAGCACATGGTCGGCCGCGCGATGGACTTCTTCCTGCCGGATGTGCCGCTGAAGAAGCTGCGCGACATCAGCCTCAGGATGCAGGGCGGCGGTGTCGGTTATTATCCGACCTCCGGTTCGCCTTTCATCCATATGGATGTCGGCAATGTGCGGCATTGGCCGGGCATCAGCCGTCAGGAACTCGCCAGGGTTTTCCCGAACGGCAACACGCTGCATGTGCCGAGCGACGGCAAGCCGCTGCCCGGCTACGAGCAGGCGTTTGCCGCCTACAAATCGCGCAAGGCAGCCGGCACGCCCAACATCGAGCTGGCAAGCGCCGACAGCGGCGAGCGCAGGCCGGCACGTGGCCTGCTGGCGACGCTTTTGGGTCGCGGCGCGGACGAGGCGGATGATGTCGCGGAAGCGGTGCCGGCGCCACGCAAGCCGGCCAAATCCGTTGAGCCGAAGTCCATTGAACCGAAGTCCGTTGAAACCAGGCCGGCCGGACAGGGTATCACCATCGTGCCGCCGCAGGCGGCCCAGCGGGCGGATATCCAGACGGCTTCCGCCGCTCCGGCTGAAGAACCGCCAGTCGAGCAGCAGGCGAAAACGCCTGAAGCGATCGTCATGGCGATGGCGCCCAGCGCGGTGCCTCTGCCGGCCTTCGCACGGCGCGCCACTTCTATCGCGAGTGTTCCGGTCCCCGAAACGCCGACCCGCGAAACCGTACCGTTCGTGACAGCCAGCGCTTCCGCGGCTCGGGCTGAACTATCGGCTGCCAAGCCGGCGGCAGCCGATGCCGAAATTTCCTTGGGCAACACGAATGCCGCTGCCGCAACCGCCGCGCCGGACGTGGTGTCGCTCAATATCCCCTTGCCGACATGGCGGCCGCGGACAAGCGCCGGGCCTCGGCCGGAGGCCGGATCCGGCGATGTCATCGCTGCCTTGCTGGCAAGGCATCATGCCGGCCCCGATGGACTGGCCGGCCAGCGGCTACCGGTCTCCGCGTCGAAACCCGAAGATCGCGTCGGGGCGAGCCCCAAGGCCGACCGTGTCCAGCCACGCGGTGGCGCCAAAGCCCCGCCTGTCATTGTGCCCGCTGCGTCGGCCGGCCGGCCGTTCGGGGCGGGTCGCGAGATCGCCGGCAAGGTGGGTTCGGCAGCGGCGCCTGTCATTGCCGCCAATTTCATCCGTACGGCGCCCGAGCACGTCTATCTCGACGGGTTCCAGCCGCGAGGAAAGACGTCCGACCACCGCCGCTTCACCGGCTCCGCGGTGAAGTTCCTGCCCATCGCCAGCTTCAAATAGGTCGACGAACGCACGCGTTGGACGTGGCATGCATATGTATGTGCGCGATACCGGACCGCTTCGATCCGATCTTCGCCTGCTTCGAAACGATGGCTCAGGCAATCGCCATGTGCAATGTGTCGGCATTTGCGCCGGTGGCTCGCCTGTGATCCAAGGCGGCACTGGATGCGGGTTCACCCCTGTGGTTGGAGCGCTGAATGACTCTACTCACACGTCGCGGGCTTCTCAAAACGGCCGCGGTTGCCGGTGCGAGCGGTGTCGGGCTTGCCGCCATCGGCAGGCTCGACGGCTGGGCCGCCGCGGCGCCTGAACCGGTGGTGCTGCAGACGGCGAAAATCCAGGCGCAGCTGATGGGCATTGGCCCGACGAGGAATGTGCTGACCTATGGCAGCGCCGGCATGCCGCCGGTGCTCAGGATGAAAAAGGGCGAGCCCTTCGCCGCGCGCCTGGTCAACGCCATCGACGATCCGACAACCATCCACTGGCACGGCATCCGCCTGCCGAACAAGATGGATGGCGTGCCGTTCCTGGTCCAGCCCTACGTCTACACCGGCGATCATTTCGACTACGCCTTCACGCCTCCCGACGCCGGCACCTTCTGGTACCACCCGCATTGCAACACGCTGGAGCAGATGGGCCAGGGCCTGACCGGCGTGATCGTGGTCGAGAACCCGAACGATCCGAAATTCGACGCCGAATTTGTCCTCAACCTGCGCGACTGGCGGCTCGGCGACGATGGCCAGTTCATCGACCAGTTCCGGCCGCGCGATGCCGCCAGAACCGGCACCTACGGCACGGTGCGCACCGCCAACTGGCACGACCAGCCGCAATATGACGCGCCGGCCGGCGGGCTGGTGCGGCTGCGCGTCGCCATCACCGATGTCACCCGCATCTACGCCTTCCGAGTCGATGGAGCGGAGGCTGACGTCATGGCACTCGACGGCAACCCGGTGCCTGAGCGTTTTTTGCCCGATGCCCTGCTGCTTGGCCCGGGACAGCGCATGGAACTCGCCATCCGCATGCCGGACGAGGAGGGCGCTGTCGTCAGCCTGCGGGATGTCAGGGGCACGAAGCCCAAAATCCTGACGACCCTGCGCGCGGCGGGCAGCTCGCTCAGGCGAGACATCCGCGATATTGCGCCGCTGGAGGTCAATCCGGTGGCGGATGTCGATCTGACCAGCGCGCAGCATATTTCCCTGGCGCTCAGCGCCACGGCGGAAAACATTCCGAGCAACGGTATCTGCGGTTCGCTCGGCTACGGTTTCTGGGCGATCAACAAGGTGCCGTGGCCAGGCGACACGCCGGACCCGACCGCGCCGCTGGCCGAACTGAAGCTCGGCAAAAGCTATGTCATCGACATGGAGAACCTGACGCCGCAATCGCATCCGATGCATCTGCACGGCATGAGCTTCAAGGTGCTGTCGTCGTCGACACGACCGGTTCAACCGCTGATTTCGGATACTTATCTCATCCAGCCCAACGAGAAGGTGAGCCTGGGCTTCGTCGCCGACAATCTGGGCGACTGGCTGCTGCACTGCCACATCATTGAGCACCAGAAATCGGGCATGACGAGCTACGTCAGGGTGGTTTGAGGCCAAGCCCGTCGCCAGGACCGCGTCGTCGGCGCCCTACTTGCGCAGCTCCGCTTCGATCTCGTCGAGCACCTTGTCCTTGCCGATGCCGGTGAGGAAGGCGAGGCCCTTGATGACCGGCTTGGTCACCGAAGCCGAGATCGGCGTGGTGGCGACGATGAAGTCGACGCCGTCCGCCAGCCCCGGTACTTCGGTCGCCTTTGCCTGCTGGGCGTTGAAGGTCAGGCCCTTTGGGCCAATCGACCAAAGCGAAGGCGCGTTTTCTCGGTCAATTTCGGCTGAAATGCCGGGCGAGGCCGGTTTCGTTGGCACAGATGGCCGGCCCCTGCTAATCCGGCGAGCAATCAAGAAGCTGTGGACATCCCTGCATGACCAACGTCGCCTTGACCGGGCTTGCCCGTGATCTCGCCAGCCGTGCCGCCGAGGATCGCCCGGTGCGCATCGGCGTCATCGGCTCGGGCGAAATGGGCACCGACCTAGTCACGCAAGGCATGCTGATGCCTGGCATCTCCGTTTGCGCCGTCTCCACCCGCCGTCCGCACACGGCGCGTGACGCCATCCGCATCGCCTATGGCGACGAGGCGATGGCGGTCGAGGCCGACACCGCATCGAAAGTCACCGGCGCCATCGAGAGCGGCAGGATCGCCATCACCTCCAACGAGATGCTGGTCACCAATCCCCTGATCGATGTCGTCATCGACGCCACCGGCAAGCCTGGCGTCGCCGCCGATTTCGACCTGATGGCGATGGAGCATGGCAAGCATCTGGTGATGATGAATGTCGAGGCCGACGTCACCATCGGCTGCTACCTCAAGCAGCAGGCCGACCGGCTTGGCGTCGTCTATTCGGTCGGCGCCGGCGACGAGCCGTCGAGTTGCATGGAGTTGATCGAGTTCGCCTCCGCCCTTGGCCTGACGATCGTCTCGGCCGGCAAGGGCAAGAACAACCCACTCAACCGCGACGCCGTGCCCGACGACTATCGCGAGGAAGCGATCCGTCGCAACATGAACCCGCGCATGCTGGTCGAGTTCGTCGACGGCTCCAAGACCATGGTCGAGATGTGCGCGATCGCCAACGCCACCGGCCTGGTGCCTGATGTGCCCGGCATGCACGGCCCCAAGGCCGACCGCGACGACCTCGCCAAAGTGCTGATCCCGCGCCAGGATGGCGGGCTCCTCACCAAAAAGGGCGTCGTCGACTACACCATCGGCAAGGGCGTGGCGCCCGGTGTCTTCGTCATTGTCGAGGCGACGCATCCGCGCATTATCGAGCGCATGGACGATTTGCATATCGGCCATGGCCCCTACTACAGCCTGTTCCGGCCCTATCATCTGACGTCGCTGGAAGTGCCGCTGACCGCCGCCCGCATCGTGCTTTCCGGCAAGCCAGACATGGTGCCGCTGCCAAGGCCCGTCGCCGAAGTCTGTGCCGTCGCCAAGCGGGACCTGACCCCCGGCGAGACCTTCGATGCGATCGGCGAGACCTGCTACCGGTCCTGGACCATGACCGTCGGCGAAGCCCGCGCCCGGTGCGCCGTGCCGGTCGGCCTGCTCGAGGGTGGCAAGGTGTTGAAGCCGGTCGGCAAAGGCGAATTGCTGACCACTGACAATGCCGCCCCCGACCAGACGACGAAGCTGTTCGCCTTGCGCCGGCTGCAGGATGAGATGCTTTACGGCGCGGGTTGAGGGTTACTTCCCCAGTTCGATCGACCGCAGCCGCGCCGCCTCGACGGCCTCTATCAGCAGGTTGGTCAGCCGGTCTTCGCCCATCAGCACAGCCAGCGCTGCCGCTGTCGTCCCGTTCGGGCTGGTCACCTGCTGGCGCAGCACGCCCGGTTCCTCGTTGCTTTCGGCGGCGAGCGAGGCGGCGCCATGGACGGTCTGCATGGCGAGCAGCCTGGCGGTTGCCGGGGGCAAGCCGGCCTTCTCGGCGGCCACGGTCAGCGCCTCGATGAAATGGAAGATATAGGCCGGACCCGATCCGGAGACGGCGGTCACTGCGTCCATCAGGCCTTCATCATCGATGGTGGCCACTTCGCCGCTGGCCGACAGCAGGTCGACGACGAAACGCTTGGCATCGTCGGATACCAGGGGGTTGGAAAACACCACCATCATGCCCTTGCCGATCGCCGCCGGCGTGTTGGGCATGCAGCGCACGATCGGCGCGCGGCTGCCCAGGATCTCCTCGAAGGTGGCGACCGGCGTGCCGGCGGCGATGCTGACGAAAGTCGTGCGGCCGTCGCCGAAACGCTTGTAGGCGGCGGTGACGTCGCGGATCACCTGCGGCTTCACCGCGACGACGACGAGATCAGGCACGGCGTCGGCTGGAATGCCGCCGGCATCCGCTGCCGTGCCGCAGCCGAGTGCGGCGGCGCGGTTGCGCAAATCGGCATTGGGCTCGACCACGAAAACCGTCGACGGCGAAAGCTTGCCGGATTTCAGCCAGCCCGAGAGCATCGCGTAACCCATATTGCCGCAGCCGGCGAGAATGAGCCTGATCGTCATGGAACCCTCCCAAGGAAGGCTCTGCATAGACGTTCGCGCCTCAGCGGGAAAGCCCTGTCAGCACGGACGCGATGATCGCGCATCGCGATCGTTCGTGTGCTGGGAGCGATAGGCGGGAAAGCTTAGCGTGCCATTCCGAGGACCGAATGCACTGCCATCCAGTGCTTGAGGTTATGAAAAGCTTATGCACTGGCCTGCCAAAGTTAACCTTTTGTTTCCTATGCTTGTTTAGCGTGGCTTAACGAATGGCCGACCGCCGCCGCCAGGCGGCCAAAGAGTGAAGCTCCAAGATAATGGTCGACAGGGAAAACCGTGAAGACTGGAGGCGCGAGCGTTCATTGCTGGCGCTCGGCCAGGCCATACGCGGTGAGGACGGCAAGGACGCGTCCCTGGTCTCGATAGGGGACCGAGCGGATCCGGCATGGCGCGAAGACGCCGCCACGCGCCATCGCCTGGCCCGTTCACGGCGGGAGGCGCGGACGGACCCGACACTGCCGGCCGTCGAAACAGAGCGTCTCCGGCCGGACGGACAGCCGGGAGCGACTGCACAGCACGACGACCTCGTGTCGATGCGCCAACTGGAGCGTGAGGCCGCCGCCAAGCGCACCGTCTATGAACAGTTCCTGCTGCGCGCCAAGGAAACCGGCGAACAGAAGGACATCAACACCGCCAACATGAATGTGATCTCCAAGGCGTTCGCGCCGCTCGAGGCGAAGGGCCCTTCGCGTGCCTTGATTGCGCTAGCCGGCCTGCTCCCGGGTGTTGCCTCCGGTGTCGGCCGTGCGTTGATGGCGAGGCTGCGCAATGCCCTGTCCCGCAAGCCATCCGACGAGGCTGACGACGGCATTTCCAGCGCGTTAGCCGGCTTTGGTGAAAACGCGCGGGGGGCGGATGCCGCCATGCCCTCCGGCCACCCGAATCCGGATTCAGTCTTCATGCCTCGGCCAGTGGTGTCGGACTATCCGCGGCCGTTTCCCCCAGGCTTCGATACGACTTATTCCAGGCCGATGGGGCCGCCGTCGCGGTCACCCCTGCTGCCGCTGCAATCGGTCTATCCGACTCCGCCGCCCTATCCCCATGCACAGCAGGCGGGGTATCCGCGGATGCGGCCGTGGCAGGCGCGATCGCCGGTAGGCTACCCCTACACTCAGGCCATGGCAGCACCCTATGCCGGGCACATACCGTATCCACCGCAGCCCCCCGCATCGCCGCAACCGTCGGCCTACCCCGTGCAGCCGCCGGTAGAACCCTCGCAAGTCGAGGAAGGTGCCGAACAGGCGCCGATCGACGAAATTCGCGCCAGCCTGCGGGAGTTCCGCGAAGCGGTCCGCGAACTCGCCGAGAGCCGCGCCCGCCGCCGCTACTTCTGAGCCACAAGATAGGTTGCCGAGGCCGAACAAAACCATTCCGGTTTCGCGTAAACGGCATGGGACGGCGCTTTGACGGGATTGCGTGCCCGAATTTTCGTGACAATGCCGCGCTGCATATTGCCGGCGCCGCATTGTGTTTTCTGAACGTGGCGTTGGGCGAAACGGTGTTGAGGGTGGTTCATGGCTGAAGTGATCGACGGAAAAAGCGTTGCCGAAGACGTGGTGCGGACGGTGAAGACCCTGACCGCCGAGCTGGTCGCCAAAGGCAATGCCAAACCCGGTCTGGCCGTGGTCATCGTTGGCGAGGATCCGGCGAGCCAGGTCTATGTCGCATCCAAATCCCGCACCGCCAAGGAATGCGGCTTTCATTCGCTGCAACACACGCTGCCGGCCGAGACCTCCGAGCAAGCGCTGCTTGAGATCATCGGGGAGCTCAACGCCGATCCTGAGATCAACGGCATCCTGGTGCAGCTTCCGCTGCCTGCCCATATCGACGCCGGCAAGATCATCCAGGCCATCGCGCCACAGAAGGACGTCGACGGCTTCCATTTCATCAATGTCGGCAAGCTCGGCACCGGCGAACTCGACACGGCTTTTGTTCCCTGCACGCCCGCGGGCTCGATGCTTCTGATCGAGCGCGTGCGCGGCAAGGATTTGTCCGGCCTCAACGCCGTCGTCGTCGGCCGTTCCAACATCGTCGGCAAGCCGATGGCCAATCTGCTGCTTGCCGCCAACTGCACCGTCACCATCGCCCACAGCCGCACCAAGGACCTGCCGGCGCTCGCCCGCACGGCCGATATCCTTGTCGCCGCCGTCGGTCGCCCGGAGATGATCAAGGGGCATTGGGTGAAGCCCGGCGCCACCGTCATTGATGTCGGCATCAACCGCGTTCCCGCGCCCGAGAAAGGCGAGGGCAAGTCGCGCCTCGTCGGCGATGTCGCCTATGCCGAAGCGGCCAAGATGGCAGGCGCCATCACGCCGGTGCCAGGTGGAGTCGGGCCGATGACCATTGCCATGCTGATGGCCAATACGTTAGCTTCGGCCTACCTTGCGGCCGGGTTGAAACGGCCCTCCTTCTGAGCCGGGTTGACCCTGAAAGCCGCAGCTTTGCCTAACCCCACCATTTCCCCGGAACGGCCGGTCACGACTGATCCTGTTCAGGGCGGCCGGCAGTTCGCCTTCCTGCTGGTCGACAAGTTTTCCATGTTCTCGCTGGCGGCCGCGATCGACACGTTCCGCTCGGCGAACCGTCTGCTTGGTCGCGATTTCTATGGCTGGACCACGGTGTCGGCCGACGGCGATCCGGTGATGGCGTCCAACGGCCTGCCGCTGAAGATCGACTACAGCGTCGCCGACCTGCCGCCGGTCGACATCCTCTTCGTCTCGGTCGGCCTGACGACGGAATTCCCCGGCAAGAGCAAGGTTCTGGCGGCGTTGCGCAGTTGGGGCCGGCGCGGCAATGCGCTTGGCGCGCTGTCAGTCGGATCCTACCTGCTGGCCGAGGCCGGCCAGCTCGACGGTTATCGCTGCACCATCCATTGGGAAAACCGCGCCGGCTTCATGGAGCGTTTCCCCGATATCAATTGCACCGGCAATGTCTTCGAGATCGACCGCAAGCGCTACACCTGCGCCGGCGGCACCACCTCGATCGACCTGATGCTCGAGATCGTGCGCGGCGATTTCGGCTCGAACCTCGCCAATGGCGTTGCCAACCAATTCCAGCATGAGCGCATCCGCTCGGCTGGCGACCGGCAGCGCGTCGGGCCGGAGCGCGACCTGACCGGCAAGTCGGAGAAGCTGCGGCGCATCGTCGAACTGATGGCCGATCACCTCGACGAGCCGCTCTCGGCGGTGCAGCTTGCCAAGTCGGCCGGCCTTTCGGTGCGCCAGGTGGAGCGCCTGTTCCTGCGCCACCTCAATGTCACCCCCGGCCGCTACTACATGCGGTTGCGGCTGGAGCGGGCACGCGAATTGCTGCGCCAGACCAACATGCCGATCCTAGATGTGGCGATCGCGACCGGCTTCACCTCGCATTCCTATTTTGCCCAGAGCTACCGGCTGCAGTTTGGCCGGCCGCCTTCCGAAGAGCGCCGCACCACCTACTGAGCCGCTTCGCGGCGATGCCCCACCCGACGCCGGGCGCATGAGCGACTTGGCGCGTGCCGGGCTTGTGTCCGGACGCGGTGTCCAATAGCTTCCCGGTGCGGACGAGGGGGCTAACTCAGGAGATTTCGATGGCGGTATTTGCGCGAGGCGTCGCTGCGGCGATCCTCCTGTTTGTCATGACGACGGCCGGCTTCACCGCCAACCGCGTCATCATCATCCTCGATGCTTCCGGCTCGATGTGGGCGCAAATCGGCGGCAAGCCCAAGCTCGAAATCGCTCGTGAATCGCTGAGGACCGTGCTTCAATCGGTTCCCGCCGACGAAGAAATCGGCTTCATGGCCTATGGCCATCGCGAGAAGGGCAGCTGCGAGGACATCCAGCTGATCGTGCCGCCTCAGGCAGGCTCGGCAAGCGCCATCACCGACGCTGCCGACAGTCTGAAATTTCTCGGCAAGACGCCGTTGACGGCTGCCGTCAAGCAAGCGGCCGAAGCCCTGAAATACACCGAGGACAAGGCGACCGTCGTCCTCATCACCGATGGGCTCGAGACTTGCGGCGGCGACCCCTGCGCGCTCGGCAAGGAGTTGAAGGCATCCGGCGTCGATTTCACCGCCGACGTCGTCGGCTTCGGCCTGACCGCTGACGAAGGCAAGCAGATTGCTTGCCTCGCCGACAACACGGGCGGCAAGTACATCCAGGCCTCCGACGGGAAGGCGCTGCAGGAAGCCCTGGTCCAAACCGTCGCCGCACCGGCGCCGGCACCCGCGCCTGAGCCAGCGCCAGCTCCCGCGCCGGCACCCGCGAAATCCGAGTTCAATTTTCAGCCGAGCGTGGTGATGGCCGAAGGTGGCGAGCCGATCACCGACGGCAACGCCTGGGAGATCTACAAGGCGAAGTCGGACGGTTCACGCGGCGATTCCGTCACCACCGAATATGGCGCCTACAACGGCAATCTCGACCCCGGTGACTATGTTGTCGTGGCGCGTGATGACGAAGCCAAGGTGGAGCAGAAGATCAAGATCGAGGCCGGCCAGATCTACAAGCCGCTCTTCACCTTGAACGCGGGCACCGTGTTCATCCATCCCAAGGCCTATCAAGGCGCCGATATCAGCAGCGAAGCCCGTCTGGATTTTGCCTATCCGGGCGGCAGCACCACCCACTATGGCGACTCAAAGGTCGTTGTCCCGGCGGGTGAACAGAAGGTCACGGTTCAGATCGGCAGCGGCTCGGTGACGGAGACCATTCAGCTGGCCGCCGGACGGACAATTGAAAAGGATGTCGTGGTCGGCGTCGGCCATGCCGTCCTCAATGCCTACTACACGTCAGGCGGCGACAAGGCCGGCAACTCAGGCATCGGCTTCGAGATCGTCAAGGCGAAGAAGAAGATCGATGGCAGCCGCGACAGCGTCGAACATTCCTATGGCCCCGACAGCAAGTTCTGGCTGCCGCCCGATGACTATGTGGCGGTCACCACGCTTGATCTTGCCGTCGTCGAGCAGCCCTTCAGCATCAAGACCGGCGACAATCAGGACGTCAAGGTGATGCTCGATGCGGGCGTGCTGGCCATGTCCGCGCCTGGTGCCTATTCGATCGAGGTGCTGTCGTCGAAAAAGGATATCGAGGGCAAGCGCAAGTCACTCGGCCTGAGTTATGGCGACACCTGGCAGCAGACCGTTCCAGCCGGCGACTATGTGGTTGTCCGTCACATGTCCGACGAAGGCCACGACAAGGAAATGCCGGTGACAGTGAAAGCCGGCGAACGCGCCGAGATCACGGCCCAGCCGTAATCGCCTCCACTGGCAGGAAAAAGGGCGGCCTGGAGCCGCGCTTTTTCCTTGAAGGGACGGAACCGGAGCTCAGGCCGTTCCGAACGCGCTGGCGCCGTGATCGGCGCGGCCCACCAACTGCCGGAAGCCCGCGAACAACTGGCGGCCGAAGCCGAATTCGTTGCCGATGAGATCGGCTTCGGCGGCACGGCGCAGCGCGAATTCCGTCCCCGGCACCAGCACCTCCAGCGTTCCGGCATCGGCGTCGAGGCGGATGATGTCGCCGTCATGGATCCTGGCGATCGGCCCGTCCTCGACCGCTTCCGGCGTCACATGGATCGCCGCCGGCACCTTGCCGGAAGCGCCTGACATCCGTCCGTCGGTCACCAGCGCGACGCGCTGGCCGCGATCCTGCAGGATGCCGAGCACGGTGGTCAGCTTGTGCAGTTCCGGCATGCCGTTGGCCTTCGGCCCCTGGAAGCGGATGACGGCAATAAAGTCGCCGGTCAGCGTGCCCGCCTTGAACGCTTCGTTCAGGCCCTGCTGGCTGTCGAACACCTTGGCCGGCGCCTCGATGATGCGCCGTTCCGGCTTGACCGCGGAGGTCTTGATCACGGCGTGGCCGAGATTGCCCGAAAGCACCTTCAGGCCGCCCGTCGGCTGGAATGCCTTCTTGAACGGCGCAAGCACTTTTTCGTCGCCGCTGGCACGGGGTGCGGCTTCACGCACCACGCTGCCGTCGGCGCCGAGTTTCGCCTCGATCGCATAGGGCCGCAGGCCCTCGCCCCACACGGTCTGCACATCCTCGTGCAGGATGCCCTCGTCGAGCAGTTCGCGGATCAGGAAGCCGAGCCCGCCGGCGGCATGGAAATGGTTCACGTCGGCAAGGCCGTTCGGATAGACGCGTGCCAAAAGCGGCACTGCTTCCGAGAGGTCTGAAATATCCTGCCACGTCAGCGCGATGCCGGCTGCAGCCGCCATCGCGATCAGGTGGATCGTGTGATTGGTCGAGCCGCCGGTGGCGTGCAGGCCGACGACGCCGTTGACGACGGAACGCTCGTCGATCATGCGCCCGACCGGCGTATAGGCATTGCCGAGCGCGGTGATCGCCAGCGCCCGCTTCGTCGCCTCACGGGTCAACGCCTCGCGCAGCGGCGTGCCGGGATTGACGAAGGAGGCGCCGGGCGTGTGCAGGCCCATGATCTCCATCAGCATCTGGTTGGAATTCGCCGTGCCGTAGAAAGTGCAGGTGCCCGGCCCATGATAGGATTTGGATTCCGCCTCGAGCAGTTCGGGCCGTCCGACCTTGCCTTCGGCATAGAGTTGGCGGACCTTGGCTTTCTCGTCATTGGGCAACCCAGTCGTCATCGGCCCCGCCGGAATGAAAACCGCCGGCAAATGGCCGAAGGTCAGTGCCGCGATAACCAGTCCGGGCACGATCTTGTCGCAGACGCCGAGATAGACGGCGGCATCGAACATGTTGTGCGACAGGCCGATCGCGGCGGCCATGGCAATCACGTCGCGCGAAAACAGCGACAACTCCATGCCGGGCTGGCCTTGTGTGACGCCATCGCACATTGCCGGCACGCCGCCGGCCACCTGGGCGATGCCGCCGGCCTCGCGCGCGGCCTCCTTGATCAGGGCAGGGTAGGTCTCGAACGGCTGATGCGCCGACAGCATGTCGTTGTAGGAGGTGATGATGCCGAGATTGGGCACCTTGTCGGCGCCGAGCGCCAGCTTTTCCGAAGGGCTGCAGACCGCAAAGCCATGGGCAAGGTTGCCGCAGGACAGCACCGACCGGTTGGCGGTCTGGTTCGATGCGCCGGCGATGCGGCCGAGATAGGCCTCGCGGCCTGCTTTCGAACGTTGGCGGATGCGCTCGGTGATGGCTTCGATGTCGCGTCTTGCGGTCATGGCATCAGGTCCTTTCAGGCGAGGTCCCGGAAACATCCTCCCGCCGTTTGCCGGGACCACTTCAAACGTGAAATCAGGGCGCCCAGAAAACCTCTACGGGTCTGGGAGCGGCATCGAGTACGGCGCGTATCGGCTTGCGCGGCTCGGTCGCGACTGCGCCGTCGAAAGCGGTGCGTTTGTCCTCGTCCTCTATGTGCAGCGCGATGAAGCCGGCATCGATGATGCGTGCCAGCGAGAGCGTCAGCCGTGGCTCGCCGGCGCTTGCCGCGTGAACCGGCAGGATGATCCTGTCGGTAGCCGGGTCGAGCAACTTCGGCAGATCGTCGGCATCGGGAAAGAACGAGGCGGTGTGGCCGTCCGGCCCCATGCCAAGCACCACGACATCGAGCGGCCAGGGCAGGGACCGCAATGCCGCATCGTCGGATGCCGCCGCAGCCTCGATGCCGGCGGCCTCATGATAGAGCGGCACGAAACGGGCCGCTTTGGCCGCGTTCTGCAGCAGATTGGCGGCCACCAGCCCGGCATTGGAGCGGGGCGAGGAGGCCGGCACGAAACGCTCGTCGACCAGCGTCACGATCACCTTGTCCCAGGCGATCGGCGCCGCCGAGAGCGCGGCAAAGAATTTTGCCGGCGTCGTGCCGCCGGAGACAGCCAGCAGCGCAGTGCCGCGCTCGTCGAGCGCCTTGGTCAGGCGATCGGCAACGCGTCCGGCCAGTGCCGCCGCCAGTGCCGGGCGGTCGGGAAAGGCGTTCCAGTTGTAGCTGGTGCTGTTCAATTGCTCTCGTGCCATGTCCGCCCGTCACGTTCGATCAGTGCTATCGAGGCCGACGGGCCCCAGGTGCCTGCCGTATAGCCTTGCGCCTCCTGCCTGGCGCTTTCCCAGGCATTCTGGATCGGGTCGATCCACTTCCAGGCGGCCTCCACTTCGTCGCGGCGCATGAACAGCGTCTGGTTGCCACGGATGACATCCATGATCAGCCGCTCATAGGCGTCGGGCGCGCGGCCGTCGAAAGATTGCGCGAAGCTCATGTCGAGCGAGATCTGGCGCAGCCGCATGCCGCCCGGGCCCGGATCCTTGATCATGATGAACTGCTTGACGCCTTCGTCCGGCTGCAGCCGGATGACCAGCTGGTTGGCGAAGATGGGGCCGGCACTGTCGCCGAAGATCGAATAGGGGATCGGCTTGAATTCGATGACGATTTCCGAGACGCGGGTCGCCAGCCGCTTGCCGGTCCTGAGGTAGAAGGGAACGCCGGCCCATCGCCAGTTGCCGATTTCGGCCCTGATGGCGACGAAGGTCTCGGTGGTGCTGTCCTTGCCGAGTTCCTCGACATATCCCTTGACCGGACCGCCGGCGGACGCACCGGCGCGATACTGGCCGCGTACCGTGTGCTTCGGCGCTTCGTTGCCGTTGATGCGTTTGAGCGCCCTCAGCACCTTCAGCTTCTCGTCGCGCACGGCGTCCGCGTCCATCGAGGACGGCGTTTCCATGGCAACCAGGCACAGGAGCTGCAGCATGTGGTTCTGCACCATGTCGCGCAGCGCGCCGGCCTTGTCGTAGTAGGTGACGCGGTCCTCCAGTCCCACGGTCTCGGCGACGGTGATCTGCACATGGTCGATCTGAGCGGAATTCCACAAAGGCTCGTACAGAGCATTGGCAAAGCGCAGCGCCATCAGGTTCTGCACCGTCTCCTTGCCGAGATAGTGATCGATGCGGAAGATCTGGCTTTCGTGGAAATCGTCGCCCACGGCGTCGTTGAGCGCGCGCGCCGAGGCAAGGTCGCGGCCGATCGGCTTCTCCAGCACGATGCGCGAGTTCGGCGTGATCAGCTTGTGCTCCTTGAGCTGGTGCGAGATATCGCCGAACAGCGCCGGCGCCACCGCCAGATAGAAGGCACGGATGCGATCGCTGTCGCCGATCGCCTTTTTCAACTTGTCGAAGCCGGCGCCGTTGGTCGCGTCCGCCGCGACGTAGGTTAGCCTGGCCAGGAATGTTGCCAGTTCCTTCGGGTCGATGTCTGCTGGCTTCACATGGTCCGAGATCGCCTGCTTGGCAAAGGCCCGGAATTCCTCGTCGCTCATCTTCGAGCGCGACGTGCCGATGATGCGCGTCGGCTCCGAGAATTGATGGTCGCGCTGGCGATAGTAGAGCGACGGCAGAAGCTTGCGCTCCGACAGGTCGCCGGTACCGCCGAAGATGATGAAGTCGAAAGGGTCGACGGGGATGATCTGGCTGGTCATGGTCTGTCCGCTTTGACGCCGCTCGCGAGTACGCGGCTGGTATATTCTAATCGATTTAAATTTTCCAGTGCCATGGTGTCACATCAAGGACCAATCGCTGGATAATGCGTGGGTCCACATGTGCGCTTGACACTGGCGACAGCCGGAGTCTTGTCGGTGAACGAAGACTCCAGAAGCTTTCGCAGTTGCAGCATAGAACGTGAATGTGACGAAAGCTAAGGGAGAAATCTCGCGGTGTGGACCGCATCGGCCGTCAGCCTATTGTGCAAGCTGGGGAATGATCTCGAGGACATCAATGAGCGGGAAAAGCATGCGTCTGGAAAACAAGGTTGCCGTCATCACCGGCGCGGCCTCGGGCTTTGGCGAAGGCATGGCCAGGCGCTTTGCCGAGGAGGGCGCCAGGGTCGTTGTCGCCGATCTCAACGCCAAGGGCGCGGAGCGCGTCGCCGGCGAGATCGGCGAGGCGGCGATCTGGACGCAGACCGACGTTTCGCTGCGCTCTGAATTCGACGAGATGGTCTATGCCGCCAGAAGCGCCTTCGGCCGCATCGACATCATGGTCAACAATGCAGGATTCACGCATCGCAACGGCGACATGCTCAAGGTCGACGAGGAAACCTTCGACCTGATCACGGCCGTCAACATGAAGGCGATCTACCATGCCGCCCTTGCGGTCGTGCCGATCATGGAGCGGCAAGGTGGCGGCGTCATCCTGACCACGGCCTCCACCGCGGGGCTGCGGCCACGGCCTGGTCTCACCTGGTACAATGCCTCGAAGGGCTGGGCGATCACCGCCACCAAGTCTATGGCGGTGGAACTGGCGCCGAAGAACATCCGCGTCAACTGCCTCTGCCCGGTCGCCGGCGAGACGGGCATGCTGGAGAAGTTCATGGGCGTCGATACGCCCGAAATCCGCGAGACATTCCGCGCCTCGATTCCGCTCGGCCGGCTGTCGACGCCGCTCGATATCGCCAATGCGGCACTGTGGTTGGCATCGGACGAAGCCGCTTTCATCACCGGCGTGGCGCTGGAGGTCGATGGCGGCCGCTGCATCTGAAGCGCATCTTCGACAAGCCAGGCAATGGCATCGTCGATTCGACCGCAACCGGCTTCGATTTGACTTGAGGTTCCCACCGCTTAGAGTTCTTTCGGAGGCTAGGGGCCGATGCGATGAACGCGAGATTGCGGAAAGTTCGCGAAAACCTGCGGCAGCGCGTCAGGACCTACAGGGCAAGGCGCGCCCGCGCGAAAAGCAAGGCGACCTTCATCGGCGTCACCGGCAGTTCGGGAAAATCGACCGTCACGGCGCTGCTTGGGCATATATTGGCCGCCCATGGACCGACCTATGCGCGAGTTCTCGCCAACACCATCAAGTCGCTGGTCAGCACGCTCTACAAACGCATGAAGCGAGCGGGCGAGGTCGACTATGTCGTTTTCGAAGCCGGGGCCTTTGGCATCGATACGATCCGGCCAATGGCGGAAATGCTGCAGCCGCATGTGGCTATCGTCACCATGGTTCGCCTTGAGCATTTTGCCAGTTTCAGGACCGTGGAAAACATTGCCGTCGAAAAACGTGCAATGGTCGAGGCGTTGCGGCCGGATGGCCTTGCCGTCCTCAATGCCGACGACCCCCTGGTGGCTGGCATGGCTGAAGGCGCCAGATGCCGCGTCGTCACCTTCGGCACGTCGCAATTGGCCGATTATCGTGTGACGGATATCCACGCCGCCTACCCGGATCGGCTGACGCTTTCGATCCATTGGCGGGGAGGCGTACTTGGACTTAAAACGCCATTTCCAGCCGAACACTTCTGGTTGCCGACCGCTGCTGCCGTAGCGACGGCGCTCGAACTCGGCGTTCCGCCGGACAAGGTTGCCGCCCAGGTGGCGACTTTCCAGCCATTGGCAAATCGCTGTGCCGTGCTTGTCACCGAAAGCGGTCCGCAATTCGTTGTCGATGCCGCCAAGGCACCCTGGCACTCGATCAATCTTGCCTTGGATTTGATGGCCAAGGCGAGTGCTGGCCGAAAACGCATCGTGCTTGGCCAGATTTCGGATTACTCCGGCTCGACCAAGAAATACGCCTACGCCTACCAAACCGCGCGGGAAATCGCCGATCAGGTGATCTATAGCGGTGACAATGCCCATCGCTCGGGGGCGGGGCAGGCTGACCGCGACAGCGGCCGATTTGTCGAGCTTCGCACGGCGAAGGAAGTCTCTGACCACATCAAGCGCACGGCGGTGCCGGGTGAGCTTATACTCCTCAAAAGCTCTTCAAACCTTCACCTGGAGCGCGTGGCGCTCGCCTGGACGCATGATGTCAAATGCTGGATTCCCGTCTGCGGCAAGCGGGAGGGCTGCGACACTTGCGGCCTGTACGAAGTTCCTTTCGAGCAGCATGGCGACTATGTCAGGCAACGTAGGCGCGCCAAAAGATGGCAGCGCTTGCGACGCATGTTCGGCGGCAGGGCGCGATAGGGCCTATCCCCGGTAGCGGGCCGGCCGTGCTCACCGGACGTTCAGCAACGTCAGGCGCCAGTCTTGATATAGCTCTTGTAGACCCAGCCGGTCTTGCCGTTATAGACGATCTGGCACCACTTCTTGCAGCTCATCACCTGCACCGAGGTCTTGGCGGGCACCGTGACGATAGCGGCTGCATTCTTCTTCGGACTGCTGCGCATGGTCACCGGCCGGAGAATTCGCCCGGTGCCGGCCGCAGCTGCCTTGTGCGGCTTGGCCTTGTCCTTGCCGCCATTGTCCTCGGCGGCCGCCGGCTGCTGTTCCGGTATTTGCGGCTGAACCTCCGGAATGGCGGCAGTCTGTGCGCCATCGGGATTGCTGGCTGCTGCCGGTGCCGGCGCGGCAACCTTGGCCAGCTCGGTGGCGGCATCCTTATCGGCCGACGGTTGAGCAAACGCCGCCACGGCGGCGGTTTTGTCCGTCGGCTGTTCGGTCTTGCCTGCGGTCGGACCGGTGGAAGCCGGGGCGGGAGCCGATACGGTTTTTGCCTGCGAGCCGGTCCAGCGAGGGTCATTGGCCGCGAGCGCGGGAATGGCGGCCTCGGCGACAGCCACGGCCCGCGAAACCTGATCGGCCTTGTGCGTCACCTGCGGCACCGCCGCCGCGGCCACCGTCGTTCCCGACGGGGCGATCTTCGTCGTTTTCACCGGGTTGGCCGGAATCGTCTGTTCAGTGCTAGCGACCGCTTGCCGCTCGCTGGCCGGCAATGCCAGCCAGAGCGCGACCGCAGCCACGCCTAGCAGCGCGGCGGTGCCGATCGCGGCAATCACCAGATGCGAATTCGAACGGACTTCCTGCCAGAAGGACGGACGCATGTCGTAGCCGAACTGCATGGCGAAGCGCCGACGTTCCGGAGCACCGAAACTGAAGGGCTCTTTCACTCTTGCCACCTCCATAAGCGGGCCGGTGTTCTTTCGATCAAATCCCGCAAATCATGCGTTTGATCAGCATCGGTCCCAAAAACGCGGGAAGGCCCGCAACAATCCCCGAACATTCGCCCAGATGCGGACCTTTCGCCCGCGATTGTGGCATCAGTGCGCCATTGTGAGAGATTCTGCGCTTTTGCCGGGAATTCCGCAATGTCCCGCCCGGGCAACAAATATTACATGGATATTACAATATTATACGAGATCGTGATCGCATGGGGCCGTGGCGATCCCAAGCGCACAGCGTCGAAAAGGGTCCAGTCGACGCCCCTTGGCCCCTATTTTCGTGAGTGTCGTTCCTCCCAAAGCGGGCCGCGTTCAGGCGATTTGCATCAGATCCTGTCGCGCAGCGCAAACCAGTTGAGCGCCAGGAAAAGCAGCGGCGCGCGCAGACGGCGGCCGCCGGGAAATGGCGGAATTTTCAGGTCCTCGATCAGTTTCAGCCGGTCGCGATTGCCGGCGACGGTCTCGGCGTAGAGCTTGCCGAAGAAGTTCGACAGCATGACGCCATGGCCGGAATAGCCGCCAGCCGAGATCACATTCGGCATCACTTCGCGCACGAATGGTTTTCTCGGCATCGTGATGCCGACATAGCCGCCCCAGCCATGGGTAATCTCGACATCGCTCAGCGCCGGATAGAGTTCGGCGATCTGACGGCGGATATGGATGTGGATATCCTTTGGGTCGTTGACGCCATAAATCTCGCGTCCGCCGAACAGCAGCCGGCCGTCCGCCGATTTGCGGAAATAGCGCACGACGAAGCGCGAATCATCGACCGACTCGCCGCCCGGCAGAACTTCTGAATCCGCTCCCAAGGGCACGGTCGCTCCGATGAACGACCCGATCGGCATGATGTGTGCGGCGCTTACCGGCTCGAGCGTACCACCATAGGCGTTAACGGCGATCAGGCATTTCTGAGCGCTCACCGTACCTCTCGGCGTCGAAACCTTGACCTTGCCACCAGCGGAAATGATGCCGGTCGAAGGTGTCCCTTCGAAGAGCCGCGCGCCGGTCTTTGCCGCCACCCTGGCCGTGCCGATCACCAGCTTCATGGGATGGATATGGCCGGTGCCGGTATCGCGCGTGCCGCCGAAATAGGCGGTCGAGCCCAGCCGCTCCGCCGTTTCCTTGGCATCCATGAACGAGATGTGCGGGTAGGAGAAACGTTTGGCCATGATCTCGGCATGCGCCTTGTAGTCGTCGACATAGCGCGGCTTGTGCGCCACCGAAAGCTGGCCCGGCACGTAGTCGATCTCGATCTGGTTGGCGGCGGCGAATTCAAGCAGATGCGCCTTCGCCTCCTCGGCAAGATCGAACAGCGCCTTGGCGCGGGACAAGCCGTATTCGGCCTCGAGATCCTCGGCCCAGGCGCGCTGTCCGGTGCCAAGCTGGCCGCCATTGCGTCCGGACGCGCCGTCGCCGAAGCGGTACGCTTCGATCAGGACGACATTAGTTCCTGCCTTGGCCAGATGCGTCGCCGCCGACAGACCAGTGAAACCGCCGCCGATGATGACCACGTCGCAGCTCCGGTCACCGTCCAGCGCCGGATATTCAGGCCGTGGCCCGGCCGTATCCTCATACCAGGAACGGCCGGGGGAAATCGGGGATTGGTAAGGCATGATGCTCACAGTAGGGCAGTAGGGCAGTAGGTAGAGCTATTCTGGCGACAATTTGCGGATCAGAAGCCGCAAGAGCGTTCCCACGCTCTCACTCCGAGTCATCAACGGTTCGGTTGCCTTATGGGAGGTGATTCCGACGCGCTGTGCGATCAGCAAATGGGTCTCCAATTCTTTGAGCGATCCCTGCGCAATCCTGAGAAATTGCTGATAGGAAGCTCGGCTTTCTCGCCCATAACCCCCGGCGATATTGGCAGGCACGGAAGTGGCTGCCCTGCGCAGCTGAGCTGTCAATCCATAGAGCTCTTCTTTCGGCCAGGCTTTTGTCGTTTCGTAGATTGAGACGACAAGATCCATGGCTTGCTGCCAGACGACCAAATCTCTGTAAGATTCGATCTTCGCCATAGTCTTCCCCTACTGCCCTACTGCCTTACTCCCTATTTCCCTAAACATTCAGCAGCAGATATTCCCTCTCCCACGGACTGATCACCTCCATGAAGGTCTCGAATTCCGCCCGCTTGATCGCGGCGTAGGTAGCGGCGAAGGACTTACCCAGGATCGCGCCGAGTTCTTCGTCGCTTTCGAACAGGTCGACGGCTTCGAGCAGGCTGCGCGGCAGGTCGATCTCGTCGGCATTGGCGGTGGTCAGCACCGGCGGTTCGGCCTTGATCTTCCTGGTGATGCCGATCAGCCCGCAGGCAAGCGAAGCCGCCAGGGCCAGGTAGGGGTTGGCGTCGGAGGACGGGATGCGGTTTTCGACGCGTCGCGCCGCCGGGTCGGAACGCGGTACGCGGAACGCCGTGGTGCGGTTGTCATAGCCCCACTTGTTGTTGACCGGAGCCGAGGCCGCCTGTGTCAGCCGGCGATAGGAATTGACATAGGGCGCGAACATCACCAGCGCGTTCGGCACATGCTTCTGCATGCCGCCGATGAAATGGAAGAAGTCCTCGGTTTCCGAGCCGTCCTCGGCCGAAAATATGTTCCGGCCCGTCTTCTTGTCGATGATCGACTGGTGGATATGCATGGCCGAGCCCGGCTGGCCCTGGATCGGCTTGGCCATGAAGGTCGCATAAATCTCATGTTTCAGCGCCGCCTCGCGAATGGTGCGCTTGAACATGAACACCTGGTCGGCAAGCTCGACAGGATCGCCATGGCGCAGGTTGATCTCGAGTTGGCCCGCACCCTCTTCATGGATGAGCGTATCGATCTCCAGGCCTTGTCCTTCGGAGAAATGGTAGATGTCGTCGATCAGTTCGTCGAATTCGTTGACGCCGGCGATCGAATAGCCGGCGCCGCCGCCGATCGCGCGCCCCGAACGGCCGACAGGTGGGGTCAGCGGATAATCCGGATCCGGATTCTTGCGCACGAGGTAGAATTCGATCTCGGGCGCTACCACTGGCTTCAGCCCGAGCTTGTCATAGGCCGCAATGACGCGCTTCAGCACGTTGCGCGGCGTGAACTCCACCGAGCGGCCATCCTGATGCACGAGGTCACAGATGACGGCGGCCGTCGGATCCTCCTCCCAAGGCACCACCGTCAGCGTCGACAGGTCGGGCATCAGTTTGAGGTCGCCGTCATCCTCGGGATAGTGGAAGCCGTTGCCGTCCTCGGGATAACCGCCGGAAATCGTCGTCATGAAAACGGCAGAAGGCAGGGCCAGCGAGGTGTTGGAGGTGAATTTCTTCGACGGCATCATCTTGCCGCGTGCGACCCCAGCCTGGTCAGGCGTGATGCATTCGATGTCCTCGATGCCGCGCCATTCAAGCCAGGCGCTGACTTCCTTCCAGTTCTTGACGCCACGTTGGCTCTTCACGAAGGCAGGCGTGCGGACACGTCCTCCGCGGCTCGACGGACGGACTTCCTTTTTTGCAGGCGGCATCATTCACCAGATTGAGTTGCGGATTTCGGAGTATAGCCGTGCGGCACGACGGAAGGGAAGGGGAGCAGGTGAAAGGACCTGGGTGTGGAAGGTCGCCGTCATGCGGGCTTGCCGGGCAGGGTCTCCAGCCAGCGGCGCAAGGCCGCTGCGTAGAGCCTGCGCCATCCGCGCTGCGGCGTGGTTAGAAACCAGGATTGACGCAGATCCCACTTTTCGCCGCATAAGTCTCTGAGCCTGGTATTAATGATGCCCTTGCCGGACAGCGGATAGACGGAGAATTCGGAAAAGAAGATGTCGCCGTTCTTCTCATAGAAATCACAGCGCATATGATCGAATGTCGCGGTCAGCGTTTCGGCGATCGCGCGCATGCGCACAAATGAGGCCGGCAGGTCGATAAGCACCCACTGCTTGCCGCTGCCGTCAGGTGGTGGAGCATAGATGCCGTCACGATCGAAATGACACTTCGTTGCCATGTTCATCCCGGCGCGCGGCATAGACATATGCCGTCATGCCGTTCGAAACATGGAATTTGTATTCCAGACGGATCGGCTGGCCGTCCTCCAGCAGCATTTCCTCTACGAACACTTTTCGCTCGGCGCCTTTGTAGCCCCACTCGCCGAACTTCCTGCCATAGCGGCGGCGCATCCAGCGCGATGTTCTTCGCGTCAGCTTGGCTTTGTCCGCGCGACCGTTGCGGATCATGATGTTCCAGCGGCAGCCGTGATTGGCCTTGACCACCACGTCACCGGCCAGCAGCTCAGACGGAATCTCTCTCGCATCGCGCCCGGACCACAGGACCTTGGCGCTGCGAAGTTCAGGGCATGTGGACAGGGCATATGCCTTCGAAGCGAGCTTGTCGCACGCCGTGGCGAAGAAGGGATTGTGGTCGAAGATCTTGCGCCACAGGAATTTGTCGACGTAGGTAGACGGCCTCGCCGGATGGGGCAACATGCCGCTATGGTTGAATGTGCGCATGCAGATCGCTGGATGGCGCAGAAAGCACCATGCTCTCGCCAGGTGCAATATCGCTCGGTCGCTCATCCGCAACGATGGCATGCTTACCTCTGAGGTTCGTGCGTGACCGCTGCGCGTCGTCTCACGAACACGTCCCTGGTCATGTTGCGCGAGATACTGGTGCGACCGATGACTTCGAGGCGGGGGTCGAGCTCTCGTTCGGCGCTTTCCGACCAGAGCAGGGCGAAGGAACAGGGCTCCCACAGAATGATTTGCACACCATCCGGCGCGGTGTCCGCAATGCGCGACACAACGGCGGCCTTTGGTGAAACCATGCTGGCGACATAGACGATCTGCGCTGCGCCATAATCATAGTGGCAACCGTTGCAAAGCTCCGCACGCAAGCGCGTATAGTTCAGCTTCGCCGCGAGCCTGTTCGCGGTCTCCACCGCCTCGGGGACAATGTCGAGACCGACAATTTCAGGAACCGTTGTCTGGTCGTGAATGCGGAACATGGTAAATGGCCGTCCGCCGCAGCCGACCATGATAGCGCGATGGCAGTCATCGAAATTGGCGTGATCGAACACTTCATCGAGGCGTTTGTAGGCATCTTTCGAAGACAGCACGCCAATGTCGGTCTTCTATGCCGCGATCTGTCCGAAAGACTCTCCGCTCTGCAGGTCCTGCTGCAACATCTGCGCGATTTCTGCGACGTCCTGCGCATGGACCATGTCGGCGAAAATCTGGGTCAGGGCCGGTCGGTAGGCGAAGAATTCCGGATGGCTGTCGAGCAGCGCCTCGCTCGCATCGGGGCCCATGGCGACGCCGAGGTCGCGAATGCTGTTGATCACTTCGGTGGGCGTGCGGTCCCACAAGCTCTGCAAAAGCCGCTCGAGGTCAACCTTCTGCATGTGCCACACGCTTTATGTTCCTCTTGCTAGCAGCGCCTGATAACGACGTCCATATCGCCACCTTCATCACGCTGGAACCGTCACGATCATGCAGTCCTTGACCACGATAGGCTTCGACGCCGACGATACGCTTTGGCAGAACGAACAATTCTTCCGCATGACGGAGAAGCGCTTCGCGGCCATGCTTGCCGATCATGGCGAGGAGAAGCAAATTTCAGCCCGATTGCTCGAGGCCGAACGGCGCAACCTTGCCGTTTATGGTTTCGGCATCAAGGGATTTACGCTGTCGATGATCGAGACGGCGATCGAGGTCACCGATGGGCGCGTGCCGGCTGCGGTCATATCGGAAATTCTCGATGCCGGTCGTGAGATGCTGAACCATCCGATCGAGCCTTTGCCGCACGCGCGTGAGACGGTGGAGAAGCTTGCCGGCACATTCCGCCTCGTGCTGATCACCAAGGGCGACCTTTTCGACCAGGAGCGCAAGCTGGCCGGGTCCGGCCTTGGCGATCTGTTCGACGCGGTCGAGATCGTCAGCGACAAGAGTGCCGCGACCTATGCGCGCCTCTTCAGCCGCCACGGTGACGGTCCCGCAAAGAGCATGATGGTCGGCAATTCGCTGAAGTCGGACGTGGTGCCGGCCATCGAGGCCGGCGGCTGGGGTGTCCATGTGCCGCACGAACTGACCTGGGTGCTCGAGCATGTCGAGGCGCCCGTCGCCGAGCCGCGGTTCCGTCAGATAGCCGATCTTGGACTGTTGCCCGCACTGGTCGAAAGCATCGGGAAATCGGGCTGATCGCCGCCTCAACTCTTTGTTTTTGCGCAATTCCGTACGGAAAAACGTTGCGCACTTTCCCAGGAATTGCTCTACCGGCTGATCAGGCGATCGATCACCGGCTGCAGCCGCTCAGGCGTGATCGGCTTGGCGACCACGACGTCGACGATGCTCGACAGGCCCAGGCTCTCGGGCGTGCCATTCTTGGTTGAAAGCAGGATCACGGGAGGAAGCGAGTTCCCCGAAGTCCGCCGCAACGTTTCGATGCCGGACATCAGATTGTCGCAGTCCTTGTTGTCGGAGCCGCCGTCCAGCACAATCACGCCGGGTACGAGCGACCGCAAGATCCTCGCCGCCGTATCGGGCGATTCCGAGATTGGTCTGAGCCCGGAACGCTCGACAATCTTCGATACCACCACACGGTTGATAGGCGATTTCCCGACGACGAGCACTTGCGAGCGATCGCGGATCGTCTCGGCGCTGGAATGCCGGCTAATCTGATTCGGATGTTTTGTGGTCTCGCCCTCACGATTCACTGGGCACCCAAGTCGGCCAAGTTCGCCCCCATTTCAATGCAGAGTTGAAATCTGGGGACAATTGGCGTGAGATCGTGGCTCATGTCAAGTTGAAATAAAAGGCCTCTGGTTTGCCCCTGAAAACAATGGATTCAAGCAACAGTACTGTACTGAACTGTCCAGAATCTGATTGCGTAAAAATAAAATTCACCTGCGCACACTGTGCGCAGGTGAAGGGTCGGTTCGAACGATTTCCGATCAGCCATGGCTCTGCTGTGTGACGATCACCGGGATCAGCAGATCGCCCCAATTGCCGTCGCCGCCATGGTGCCTTGCCGAGCGCACCAGCTCCACCGAGACGCCCGCCTCGACCGCCTTCATCACCGACTGGTTGAGCCTGTGCAGATCGTTGGCGAGCATGCGGATCGTCGCCTGCTGGTCGACGCTCATCGTCGTCGATTGCTCTTCCGCCCGTTCCTTGACGCGGCTTATCGATGCCATTGGTCTTCTCCTGTGCTTGAAGCCCTGTTGGGCGTTTCCTCGGTGTTTTCTGATCCGCTATTCCGCGGCCGGTTTGAACTGTGCGTGCTCGGTCGATTCATGCATGGCGGTGGTCGACGACTTGCCGCCGGTGATCGCCATCGACACCGCATCGAAATAGCCGGTGCCGACCTCGCGCTGGTGCTTGGTCGCGGTGTAACCATTGGCCTCGGCGGCGAACTCGGCTTCCTGCAGTTCGGAATAGGCCGCCATTTGCCTCGCCTTGTAGCCGCGCGCCAGTTCGAACATGCCGTAGTTGAGCTGGTGGAAGCCGGCCAGCGTGATGAACTGGAACTTGTAACCCATGGCGCCGAGCTCCCTCTGGAACTTGGCGATCGTGGCGTCGTCGAGATTCTTCTTCCAGTTGAACGATGGCGAGCAATTATAGGCCAGCAACTTGCCCGGATGGTGCTTGCGCACGCCCTCGGCGAACTTTTTGGCCTGTGCCAGGTCGGGCTTCGAGGTTTCGCACCAGATCAGGTCCGCATGGGGCGCATAGGCGACGGCCCGCGCGATACAAGGTTCGATGCCGTTCCTGACCTGGTAGAAACCTTCGACGGTGCGCCCGGCGTCGTAGTCGACGAAGGGCTGGTCGCGCTCGTCGATGTCGGAAGTCAGAAGCTTCGCGGCTTCCGCATCGGTGCGCGCCACGACCAGCGTCGGCGTGCCCATCACGTCGGCTGCCAACCGCGCGGCGTTGAGGTTGCGGATATGCGCTGCCGTCGGGATCAGCACCTTGCCGCCGAGATGGCCGCACTTCTTTTCCGATGCCAGCTGGTCCTCATAGTGGACGCCGGCGGCACCCGCCTCGATGAACGCCTTCATGATCTCGAAGGCGTTGAGCGGCCCGCCGAAGCCGGCTTCCGCGTCGGCGACGATAGGCGCGAACCAGGTCTCGACCGAAAGGCCATTGCCTTCGGAGGTTTCGATCTGGTCGGCGCGCTGCAGCGTTCGGTTGATGCGCTTGACGAGTTCCGGCGCGGCGTTGGCCGGATAAAGCGACTGGTCGGGATACATCGCCGAGGCGGTGTTGGCGTCGGCCGCGACCTGCCAACCTGACAGGTAGATTGCCTTCAGCCCGGCGCGCACCTGCTGCATGGCCTGGTTGCCCGACATGGCGCCGAGGGCGTTGACGAAGTCTTCCTCGTGGATGAGCTTCCACAGCCGGTTGGCCCCCATTTCGGCGAGGCTCTGGCGGATCTGCACCGAACCGCGCAGCCGCTTCACGTCCTCCGGCGAATAGGGACGTTCGATGCCGTCGAAGCGACCTTCCGGCGCCGATGGAACGAGGTTGTAAAAATCAGTCATGGACCACTCCGGAGGATTGCTGCACGATGTCGGAACGCCATTTTCTGAGGCGCTGCTATGTGACTGAATTTACATTGCAGCGCAAAATGAGCCAGAAAAATCAGGAAGTTCAGCCAAATATAAGGGAAAATCTGTATTGCGTTTGACAGGAAGGCGCTGTAAATTTGTCAATATTGTAAAAGCAGGAAGGTGAGGTCGTTGCGAGTATCGTGTAAAACCCTGTCAAGGACGGATAATGGCTGACCAGAAGATTTTCGCCGGACCGCGCATCCGCCGCATCCGCAATGCCAAGAGCCTGACCCAGACGGCGATGGCCGAGGGGCTCGGCATCTCGCCCTCCTATCTCAACCTGATCGAGCGCAACCAGCGGCCGCTGACGGTGCAGCTTATCCTTAAGCTGGCATCCGTCTACAAGGTCGACCCGCATGAGCTGCAGGGCGAGGCTAGGGGGTCGGTCGCGGCCTTGAAGGAGGTGTTCACCGATCCGCTGCTGGTCGGCGAATTGCCTGGAGACCAGGAGCTGATCGAGCTTGCGGAGGCGGCGCCCAATGCCTCGGCTGCGGTCATAAAACTGTTCCGCGCCTATCGCGAGCAGGCCGAGCGGCTCTCCGACCTCAACGAGCTTCTGGCGCGGGAGGGGCGGGCGACGGCGCTTTCCGGCGCTCGCCTGCCGATCGACGAGGTGCACGAGACCTTCGAGCGGCGGCCGAACCATTTCGCCGCGCTCGAGGAGGAGGCCGAGGCGTTCACTGCGGTGCTCGATCCCGGTGACGATCTGTTCGGTGCGCTCAAGGCCTGGCTGAAGCGCGAATACGGCATCGTGGTCAAGGTGCTGCCGGTCGCCACCATGCCCAATTGGCGCCGCCGCTATGATCGCCATTCGCAGCGCCTGTTCCTGTCCGAGCGGCTGTCGCCGTTCGACCAGTTGCGCGAAGTGGCGATGGAGGCCTGTCTGATCCGCATGACGGTCGCGGTCGCCGGCGAGATCCAGGCGCTCAAACTGAGCACGGACGAAGCCCGCAGGCTCGCCCGTTTCGAGCTCGGCCGTTATGCCGCGCATGCGCTGATGATGCCCTATCAGGCCTTTCACGCTGCCGCCATTCGCGCTCGCTATGACATCGACGTCCTGCGCTCCCGTTTTGGCGTCTCCTTCGAGCAGGCGGCGAACCGGCTCACCATGCTGCAGCGGCCAGGTGCGCCGGGCGTGCCGTTCTTCATGCTTGAGGTCGACAATGCCGGGAACCGCTTTCGCAGAGCCGGCAGCCAGGGCTTTCCGCACAGCCGCTTCGGCGGCGGCTGCCCCAAGCTGCCCGTGCATGCCGCCTTCACCCAGCCGGGCCAGATCTTCGTCGAGGCGGTGGAAATGCCCGACGGCGCCGAGTTTCTGTGCATTGCCCGCACGCTGGAAGGCCCGCAGGGTGCGTTCTCCGAGCGTCCGCGCCGCACCGCTCTGCTGCTCGGTTGCGACATCGGCTTTCGCGACGACATCGTCTATGGCGCGGCACTGCCCGGCGCGGCTGCCGGGAAGTCGGGACCAGGCACTGTCGTGGCGACGCCTGTCGGGCCCGCCTGCCGGCTCTGCGAACGCGTCGGCTGTCTGGCGCGTGCCGAACCGCCGGTGACACGTCCGCTCGGCCTCGACGAGATGGTGACCGGCCTGAGTGCCTTCGACTTCCAGTAACGCGGTGGATTCCGATAGAGCGGTCGTGAGGTGCCACAATCGTCGCCGGGCTCTGGATCACGCCCGGCCCGCGCCTTTGCGTTACGCGAACGGAGTATATTTTGTTGTCCCTTGCGCATCGTCCCGTCCACAAAAGCTCGACAGTCGCGCCCATGACAGACGCAGCATCATCACGGAGCCTTGTTGCATCGACCGCCTCGCAGCGCGAGGAGCGCATCGGCTTCCTGCTGGTGTTCCTGTCGGCGCTGATGTGGAGTTTCGGCGGCACAATCGCCCGCTTCATCACTGCCGGCGACACCTGGACGGTGGTGTTCTGGCGCTCCATGTGGGCCGCCGCCTTCCTGCTCTGCTTCATGGTCTGGCGTGACGGTCGGCGCGGCATGCTGAAATCGTTCCGCGACATGGGCCTGCCCGGCCTCGCGGTCGGGTTCTGCTTCGCCATCGCGTCGACCGCCTTCGTCGTGGCTCTCGCCTACACCACCGTCGCCAACATCCTTTTGATGCAGGCCGGCGTGCCGCTTCTGGCGGCGCTGTTTGCCTGGGCTCTGTTTCGCGAACGGGTTGGTGTCGTGACGTGGGTGGCGATCGCCGCCGTCATCGCCGGCGTCGCCATCATGGTGTCGGAATCGCTCGATGGCGCTGTGTCGCCCATAGGCGACGGGCTGGCGTTGCTGATCGCATTCATGTTCTCGATCGCCACCGTCATCACCCGGCGCTTCGCCAGTGTGCGCATGACGCCGGCGACCTGTCTCGGCACGATCCTGGCCGCGGGCTTTGCCGCCTCACAGGCCTCGACCTTCTCGGTCTCGCCCGGTGACATGGGTTTTCTGTTCGCCTTCGGCGTGGTCAATCTCGGCATTGGCCTCGCCTTCTTCGCCACCGGCGCGCGCCTGATCCCGGCGGCAATCGCGGCGCTGCTCGGCACATTCGAGCCTATTCTTGGGCCGATATGGGTCTGGCTCATCCATTCCGAAGTGCCGTCCGGACGTACCATCATTGGCGGCGCGGTGGTGGTCACGGCACTGCTTGTCCATATCGGGTTTGAATTCAAGCGCCAGGCGCGGCCGCGGCGAGCAGGGGTTACCGGGGTGCCGTCGCCTAATTGATGCCGCCACCGATGCTTTGCCATTGACAACGTTGATGCCGCCCGGGCAGGCTGTGAACACGGCAACAACAAGACAGGCGTATCTTGCCAAGTCTCCCCGGCAACCCGATCGAGACCGGACCCTATTTCTGTATTTCTGTCCGAACGGCGGCGAAAGCTTCTGACGGCGCCGCGATTCCTCCCGGCCGGGGGCAATCGCGTGGCCATGATCGGCGCTTGTTGTCTCCTGGAAAGCTCAATAGTCTGAAGCAAATGCCCGGTCGCGTGCACGTCGCGACGAGCCGGCGATGGAACACTCACCAAGGAGAATAGCATGATCCGCAAAGCGCTCTGGCTTTCGGCGACCTCGATATTTCTGGCACTTCTGACGCCCGCAGGACATGCCGAGGACCGCGTCGTCAATGTCTTCAACTGGTCCGACTATATCGACCCGACGATCATCGACGACTTCACCAAGAAGACCGGCATCAAGGTCGTTTACGACACCTTCGATTCCAATGAGATCCTGGAAACCAAACTGCTTGCCGGCGGCAGCGGTTATGACGTCGTCGTGCCGAGCGGCAATTTCCTTGCCCGCCAGATCCAGGCCGGCGTGTTCCAGAAGCTCGACAAGTCGAAACTGCCGAATATTTCCAACATGTGGAACACCATTCTGGAACGAACCGCCAAATACGATCCCGGCAACGAGTATTCGATCAACTACATGTGGGGCACGGTCGGTATTGGCTACAACGTCAAAAAGGTGCAGGCGGCGCTCGGCACCGACAAAATCGACAGCTGGGACGTCTTTTTCAATCCTGACAGCCTGAAGAAGCTCAGCGATTGCGGCGTCCACGTGCTCGATTCTCCGGCCGACATCATACCAGCCGCGTTGGAATATCTTGGCCTCGATCCAAACAGCACGTCCGCCGACGACATCGCAAAGGCCGAAGAGACCCTGCTGAAGATCCGGCCCTATATCCGCAAGTTCCATTCTTCCGAATACATCAATGCCTTGGCCAATGGCGATATCTGCCTAGCCATTGGTTTCTCGGGTGACGTGTTCCAGGCTCGCAGCCGCGCGGAAGAAGCCAAGCAGGGTGTCGAAATCGGCTATTCGGTGCCGAAGGAGGGGGCCCAGATTTGGTTCGACCAGATGGCGATACCGGCCGATGCGCCGCATGTCGCCGAGGCGCATGAATTCATCAACTACATGATGACGCCGGACGTGATCGCCAAATCATCGAACGCCGTGCTCTACGCCAACGGCAACAAGGCGTCGCAGCAGTTCATCGACAAGGCGCTGCTTAGCGACCCGGCCGTCTATCCGGACGATGCGACCTTGCAGAAACTCTACACGGTCTCACCATACGATCCCAAGACCCAGCGCGTCATCACGCGTACTTGGACCAAGATCGTCACCGGCCAGTAAGTCATGGGATACGGCCCCGGCAGCCAACTGCCGGGGCCGCCTTTCCTTGGGAATTTTGAAGCACGGAGTTGGAAATGAAATCGCTTGGCAGCATCCGCAGGGATTTCGCGCCATGGAACGACCCGAACGCCAAGCCATACATCCAGTTCGACAACGTCACCAAGAAGTTCGGTGATTTCACCGCCGTCAACAATTTGTCGCTGACCATTTTCGAGCGCGAATTCTTTGCACTGCTCGGCGCGTCGGGTTGCGGAAAGTCGACGCTGCTCAGGATGCTTGCCGGTTTCGAGGAACCGTCGGCCGGGCGCATCCTGCTCGATGGTCAGGATCTGCGCGGCATTCCGCCCTATCGCCGGCCGGTCAACATGATGTTCCAGTCCTATGCCCTGTTCCCGCATATGACGGTGGAGAACAACATTGCCTTTGGCCTGAAGCAAGAAGGCATGGCCAAGCCCGATGTCGAAAAGCGCGTCGCCGAGATGCTGAAGCTGGTCAAGCTCGAGCAGTTCGCCAAGCGCAAGCCGCACCAGCTCTCCGGAGGCCAGCGCCAGCGCGTCGCGCTTGCCCGCTCGGTCGCCAAGCGGCCGAAGGTGCTGCTGCTCGACGAGCCGCTCGGCGCGCTCGACAAGAAGCTGCGCGAGGAAACCCAGTTCGAACTGATGGACCTGCAGCAGGAGCTTGGTCTGACCTTCGTCGTCGTCACCCACGACCAGGAAGAAGCGATGACCATGGCCGACCGCATCGCCATCATGGACAAAGGCGAAGTGATGCAGGTCGCGACGCCGGCGGAGGTTTACGAGGCCCCGACGTCGCGCTTCGTGGCGCATTTCGTTGGCAACGTGAACATGTTCGAAGGCAAGGTTGCCGAGCGGACCGACAAGACAACACGCATCACCGGCGCGACCGGAGCTCAGATCGTCGTCGAGAATGGCACCGCCGCCGCGACAGGCGCGGACATCATCTTCGCCGTCAGGCCGGAGAAGATCAGGGTGTCGTCGAAGAAGCCGGCCGATGCCGTCAACGCATTGGAGGGCGAAGTCTACGACATCGCCTATCTCGGCGACATGACCGTCTATCACGTCAGGCTGGACGACGGGCAGCTCGTGCGGGCAAGCGCCCTGAACGCGGCGCGCGTGAGCGAGGATCCGCTGACGTGGAACGACCGCGCCTGGGTGTCCTTCCGGCCCGACGCCGGCGTCGTGCTGACACGGTAAGGGGGCTGATATGTCCAACATCGCTGTCACCGATGCCGCCGTGCCATCCACCGGCGGCCAGCCGTTTGGGGCACGGCTGGCCGCCGGTTTCGTCAACCGGCTCGTCATCATCGTCCCCTATTTGTGGCTGCTGTTCTTCTTCCTCATCCCCTTCGTCATCGTCTTCAAGATTTCGCTGTCGCAGACGGCGATCGCCATGCCGCCCTATACGCCGGTGCTCGACTTCAGCGACGGCGTCTCCGGCTTCTTCGTCGGGTTCCGTGACCTGAACTTCGACAATTATGTCTGGCTGACGCAGGACGCGCTCTATTTCAAGGCCTATGTCACCAGCCTGATCATCGCCGCCATTTCGACCGTGCTGACGCTGCTGGTTGGCTACCCGATCGCCTATGGCATGGCACGTGCGCCGGCCACCATCCGCCCGACATTGCTGATGCTGGTCATCCTGCCGTTCTGGACGTCGTTCCTGATCCGCGTTTATGCCTGGATCGGCATCCTGAAGCCCGAAGGCCTGCTCAACCAGCTGCTCTTGTCGCTGCACATCATCAACCAGCCGCTGGTGATCCTCAACACCTATACGGCGATATTCATCGGCATCGTCTATTCCTATCTGCCGTTCATGGTGCTGCCGCTCTATTCGTCGCTGGAAAAGATGGACTATTCGCTGATCGAGGCGGCCAAGGATCTCGGCTGCCCGCCGACATCAGCCTTCTGGAAGATAACCTTCCCGCTGTCGCTTCCCGGCGTTATTGCCGGCTGCCTGCTGGTCTTCATCCCGGCCGTCGGCGAGTTCGTCATCCCCGATCTGCTCGGCGGGTCGCAGACGCTGATGATCGGCAAGACCTTGTGGAACGAGTTCTTCGCCAACCGTGACTGGCCGGTATCTTCGGCCGTGGCCGTCATCCTGCTGTTGCTGCTGACCGTGCCGATCATGCTTTTTCAACGAGCGCAGGCGCGTGCCCAGGAGCAGGATAAATGAACGCCACCTGGAGCCGCTTCAACGTCAGCTCGATCGTGCTTGGGTTTGCTTTCCTGTACCTGCCGATCGTGCTGCTCATCGTCTTCTCCTTCAATGAATCCAAGCTCGTCACCGTCTGGGGCGGCTTCTCGACCAAGTGGTACGTGTCGCTGTTCCACAATCAGGGCCTGATGGACGCCACTTGGGTGACGGCGCGCGTCGGTGTCATTTCGGCGACGGTGGCGACCGTGCTCGGCACGCTGGCGGCACTTACCCTGACGCGCTACACGCGGTTCAGGGGCAGGGTGCTGTTTTCCGGTATGGTCTTTGCGCCGCTCGTCATGCCGGAGGTGATCACCGGCCTGTCTCTGCTGCTGCTCTTCGTTGCCGTCGGCCTCGACCGTGGCTTCTTCACCGTGACGCTGGCCCACATCACGCTCACAATGTGCTTCGTGGCGGTCGTTGTGCAATCGCGCCTGGTTTCTTTCGACCGTTCGTTGGAGGAGGCGGCGATGGATCTCGGCGCCACGCCGGCGAAGACCTTCTTCCAGATCACGCTGCCGGTCATCATGCCGGCGATCGTCTCCGGCTGGATGCTGGCCTTCACGCTGTCGCTCGACGATCTGGTTATCGCCAGCTTCACCTCCGGGCCGGGCGCCACCACGCTGCCGATGAAGATCTACAGCCAGGTCCGCCTCGGGGTGACGCCGGAGATCAATGCCGCCTGCACGATCCTGATCGCCGTTGTAGCGGTCGGCGTCATCGTCGCTTCGATCGCCAACAAGCGGCGTGAAGTGCAGCGCCAACTCGACGAGCGCGCCGCGCAGCGCGGGTGAGGGAGACGGAAGCCGAAGCTGGAGCCGTTCACCGTTTCATGGAAACAGCGAACCGCTCCGACTTTTGTTTTGTTTTGACGCAATTCCAGGAAACCCGCTTCGCACTTTCCTGGAATTGCCCTATTCGCCAGAGACGCCACGGCTTATCGGTGAAATGAACGGCGTGCTCCACGTTCCGCCGACGAAGAAGGACGACTGGTTCGGCCCCTGCTGGCCGTTCTTCTGCGCTGCCTGGTCAGGCTGAATGACGCCGCCGGACAGCGCCAGCCCGCGCCCCGCATAGGAGGCGATTCCGGAAAGCCAGATTTTGTATTTCGCCGAATTGGCCTCGGCCTTGTCCAGCCTCGCCACGCCTCTCGAAATGGTTGCCTTCACTTCGGCGCCGTCGATCGGCAGCGTTCCGTCCGAGACATCGTCCAGCGCGAAGAAGCCGCCCTGTTCGGTATGCTTGAGAAAGGCCGGCAGGTTGAATTTGCTGAGCGCGCCGGGGCCGAAGGTCGCCGTCACCGAGCCGTCGGCGTTTTCGAAGATGGAATCCCAGGTCCTGCCCGGTCCCTTGAGGATGACCGAAACGGTGCCCGTGCCGACCGGCACCAGCCGGGTCATCCCGGCCGCCGTGCCGAACGCACCGCCATCGACATCGGAAGCAAGCAGCCGGATCTCGACCTGGGTGCCTTCGGGCTTGCGGTCGAACCGAAGGCTGCTCTGGATGTTGCCGCCAAAGGCCGAGGCATCGGAGATGTCGAAGACGGAAAGACCATCCTTGACCTGGGCGGTGGCGGCCACATCGGCGAGCTGGATGCTGCCCGCCGTGGCATGCGCGGCCGACAGCCTGAGATCGAGGTTGACCCGGTCGGCAAAACTCGTGTCGGCATCACTAGGTCCAGCTCCGCTCGCCGGCCCCAGCGGCGTGAAGGCGGACAGGAATGATCTGAGATCGAGCGTGTCGAAGGCGAGCGTGCCGGAGATCACTGGCTGTGCATCGCCAAGTGACAGGTCCAGCGCGCCCATACCGGGGTTGTTGTCCAGCGCCAGCGCGGTGTTTTCGAACTTGACACGTCCGGCCGACGCAGTGACCTTACTCGAAATGCTGACGGAGCCGATCGCCGCGCTTGGCGCGATGCCGGTCTGAGACCATTCCAGCACGCGGCGCAGCGAGGGTGCTGCGAACTTCACCTGGCCGTCGAAATAGCCGTTCTCTGACATGCTGGCCATGCCGTCGAAGGAGAAGGTGGCGGGCGCGGCCTTGAAAGACAAGGTGAGCGGCGCCGTGCCGCCGGCAAACAGCACCAGCGGCTTCGGCGAAGCGGCATCCACGGTCACGCTTTCGCCGCGCCAGATCCCGGTTGCCGACAGTGTCGCGTTGCTGTTCATCGCCGCCCAGCTGGCCTGGCCATTAAGGCTGCTCAGGATTTCCACGTCCTTGCCGTTGACCGAAGCCACCATACGCCCATCCCTGAACTCGACCGTGCCGAAGGCATCGGCCGGCAGCTTGTCGAGGTCAGGCTTGGCGGGGTTGGCATTGACGACGCCGCGGGCGGTGTCGATGGAGCGTGCGATGCGGCCGCCGGTCGGTGCTGTGGGCAGGAACAGGCCGTTTTCCGTGCGCTGGACCCGGATCGTCGGCCGCACCAGCCGCGCCGTGGAGAACGCCACATCGCCCTGCAACGCCGCCATGGCCGAGAGGTCGACCTCGACCCGTTCGGCCTCGACGACTGGCGGTGCGTCGGTGTCCGTCCACTTTGACAGCGTCACATCGGTCAGGATCGCGCGGAATTTCGGCCAGACCTCGATGCGCGGTGAGCCGTCAATGGCAACCCGGAATCCACTCCAGGCGCTCATCTCCCAGGCGATGCGGTCGCGCACGATGCGCGTCGAGGCGATCAGGGGCAGGGCGGCGACCACCAGAGCGATGACGATCACGGCAGCGCCGATCGCCCATACTCCGCGGCGGATCAAGGATGATGGCATATCGCCCCGTATGCTTCCATTCCGATAAAATCATCCGACGGGTATAACCGCTGTCGTTACCACGACTCCCTGTCGCTACCACGACTCGCTGTCGGCACTACGACTCGCTGTCGGCACTACGACTTCCAGTCGTCACTACGACTTAGGGCTGACGCATTTCAAGTCTTTATGGCCCGGCGATGGCATTTGCGCACATCCTGGCGGTATCAGCCGAACAAAATCTTGCTCTGCTGCGCTGCGATATGCATAAGCGATGACGACCCTGGGAGGATCGATCATGGCTGCCGAAGTACCGCTCTGGACCCCGACGCAAGACCAGATTGACGCTTCGCCATTGACTGCTTTCATGAAGGCCGCGGAGGCGAAAGCCGGCACTGCATTCGCCTCCTATGCCGACCTTCATGCCTGGTCGATCGAGCATCGCGAGGCATTCTGGAACTTGGTCTGGGACTTCTGCGACGTTACAGGCGACAAGGGCGCCGGTGGGGGCGAGCGCGTGCTCGTCGATGGCGACAGGATGCCCGGCGCCGCCTTCTTCCCCGATGCGTCGCTGAATTTCGCCGAGAACCTGTTGAAGAAGACCGGCGCGGCCGAGGCGATAGTCTTTCGCGGCGAGGACAAGGTCGAGCGGCGGCTGTCATGGAACGAACTGCATGGCCTGGTCTCGTGCCTGCAGCAGCTCTTCGTCTCGCTCAGGGTCAAGAAGGGCGACCGCATCGCCGCGATGATGCCCAACATGCCCGAAACTGTCGCCGCCATGCTGGCCGCGGCCTCGATCGGCGCGGTGTGGTCATCCTGCTCCCCCGATTTTGGCGAGCAGGGCGTGCTCGACCGCTTCGGCCAGATCGAACCTGTGATCTTCATCGCGCCGGACGGCTACTGGTACAATGGCAAGGCGATCGAGGTCGCCGACAAGGTCGCGGCGGTCGCGGCCAAGCTTGGCAGTGTCCGAAAGGTTCTGCTCGTCGACTATCTCGGCACCTCGGCCGATGTGGCTGATACAATCGACAAGGCCGTGGCGATGGAAGAGGCGCTGTCGCCCTTCGCCGCGAAGGCCGTCACCTTCGAGCGGCTGCCGTTCGCGCATCCGCTCTACATCCTGTTTTCGTCGGGAACCACTGGCATTCCCAAATGCATCGTCCATTCGGCCGGCGGCACGCTGATCCAGCATGTCAAGGAACACCGCCTGCATGCCGGTCTCTTGGATGGCGACCGATTCTTCTATTTCACCACCTGCGGCTGGATGATGTGGAACTGGCTGGTGTCGGGGCTGGCCTCCGGTGCCGCACTGCTGCTTTACGACGGTTCGCCCTTCTATCCCGACGGCAACGTTCTGTTCGACTTCGCCGATGCCGAGAAGATGACCTTTTTCGGCACCTCGGCCAAATTCATCGATTCCGTGCGCAAGGCCGGTCTCAAGCCGATCCGCAGCCATGACCTGTCGAGCGTGCGCAGCATCTCCTCCACCGGTTCGCCGCTGTCGCCCGAGGATTTCCGCTTCGTCTACGACGGCATCAAGAAGGACGTGCATCTGGCTTCGGTTTCCGGCGGCACCGACATCGTCTCCTGCTTCGTGCTCGGCGTGCCGACCCAGCCGGTCTGGACCGGCGAGATCCAGGGCCCCGGCCTTGGCCTTGCCGTCGACGTCTGGAATGATGATGGCAAGCCGGTCAGGCAGGAGAAGGGCGAACTGGTCTGCACCAAGGCGTTCCCGTCCATGCCGATCGGCTTCTGGAACGATCCCGACGGCAAGAAGTACCAGGCGGCCTATTTCGAGCGCTTCGACAATGTCTGGTGCCATGGCGATTTCGCCGAATGGACTGTTCATGGTGGCATGATCATCCATGGCCGCTCCGACGCCACGCTCAATCCGGGCGGCGTGCGCATCGGCACGGCCGAGATCTACAACCAGGTCGAGCAGATGCCGGAGATCCTGGAAGCGCTGTGCATCGGCCAGGATTTCGACAATGACGTGCGCGTCGTGCTGTTCGTGCGGCTGGCCGCCGGCGTCCAGCTGGACGAGGACCTGGAAAAACGCATCCGCGCCAAGATCCGCGGCGGCGCGAGCCCTCGCCATGTCCCGGCCAGGATTGTCGCCGTAACAGACATTCCGCGCACCAAGTCGGGCAAGATCACCGAACTTGCCGTGCGCGACGTGGTGCATGGCCGCGCCATCAAGAACAAGGAAGCGCTCGCCAACCCGGAAGCGCTGGAACTGTTCAGGAACCTGCCACAGCTTGCCGAATGAGCCCAACCGGCATGGTTAATGAAATATGGCGCGCGAATTTACCTAGATTTCACGAGTGGTACACATTCGTAAATTTTCCGCGGCGCCGGTAAGGACTTGTTAAGGCCCGACGCCGATAGTCGCACCTAACTTGAGGGAGAAATCCCGTTCCTCGGCCCCAGAGGATCTGAATTCGCTCAAGCCCCCGTTGTGACAGCAATCCAATCCTTAAGGCGTCCTCCAGGGCGCCTTTTCTTTTGGATTTGCTACTCCGCCAGCACCCGGGTCGACGGGAAAGCGACCTCCACCAGCGTGCCTTCGCCAGGCGTCGAATTGATGGTGAAGCGGGCGCGGTTCGCTTCCACCATCGCCTTGGTCAGCGGCAGGCCAAGGCCGGTGCCGTCGCCGCGGCCACGCTTCAGGGCGTTGATCTGCTTGAACGGTTTCAGCGCCTGCTCGATCTCGGCCGGGCTCATGCCGATGCCGGTGTCGCGCACCCGCATCACGACGTCGCCCGAGGTCTCGTAGGCGGTCGAGACGATCACCTGGCCGCCAGCCTGAGTGTAGCGGATGGCGTTCGACAGGATGTTGAGCGCGATCTGGCGCACGCTGCGCAGGTCCGCCACCACTTCCGGCAGCCGAGAGGCGAAGCTGGAGCGGATGATGACGCGTTCGCGGTTGGCCTGCGGCTGCATCATAGCCACCGTCTCGGCCAGCGTGTCGTTGAGCGAAACGGCCTCGTAGGCCATCTCCTGCTGGCCGGCCTCGATCTTGGAGATATCCAGGAGGTCGTTAACCAGATCAAGCACATGATTGCCCGAGCGGTTGATGTCGCGCAGATAGTCGCGGTAGCGGTCATTGGCGACCGGCCCGAACTTCTCGTCGACCATCAGTTCTGAAAAGCCGATGATGGCGTTGAGCGGTGTGCGGATCTCGTGGCTGATGCGGGCGAGGAAGTCGGTCTTCTGCGAGGAGGCGCGCTCGGCCACCGCACGCGCCTGGGTGAGATCCTCTTCGGCCCGCTTCCACTGCGTGATGTCGCGCACGACGGCACAGAAGCCGCTGTCGTTGGGCAACCGGCCGATGGTCATGAACAGCGGGATGAAGCGGCCCTGCGCCTCGCGCCCGATCACCTCGCGGCCGTCGTTCAGGACGCTCGCCACGCCGGGCTCGGACAGTCCGCTGAGATAGTCGCGCGCCGCGCGCTGGCTTTCGATGGCAAACAGCGAGGCGAACGGTTTGCCGGTCACCTCGTCGCTATCAAAGCCGAACAGCGCCTCGGCCGGGCGGCTGATCGAGCGGATGGTGCCGTCGCTGCCGATCAGCACGACGCCGTCGGTGGCGGTGTCGATGATGGTGCGCATCTCGGCGATGCGTGCCTTGAGCTCGGAAATGTCGGGCTGCGTCTGTTGCTCGCCGACCACGTGCAGGGCCGCCGGCGCTTCGTCCTCGCCGGAACGGCGTACGACCAGCATCAGTGCCTTGCCGTCGCGCCAGGGAACCGAGCGCAGGATGGCGTCGATCGGGAATTCGTGTCCGTCGCGCGTCCTTAGCCGGAGCGCATGGTCACTGCCGTCGGAGGCGCCGTCATCCGCATAGGGATCGGCAAACAGCGCGCCCAGGCCGCCGGCATCCTCAAGGTCCTCGAGCGCGGCGTAACCGGTCAGGTTCAGGAACTCCTCGTTGGCATAGTGCAACTGGTCACCCGAATGGATGAGCAGGGGCACCGGCAGCTTGCCGAGCAACAAGGTATCAGGAGCCTTGCTTTCGTCTCCGACGGAAAAGGCGGACGGCAAGAACCCACTGGCTTTGAGCGGCGGCACCTGCAGGCGTGGCCGTTCAGCCGGGCTCTCGGCGGCGCCGCTTGCGCTTTCGGTTGCATCGGCGGGCGCAACGGCCCGCTCATCGGCCATGGCGGCTTCCTCGCCGTCGGCCCAATCCTCATTGTCTTCGGCGTCGCGAAAATCGGCCGCCGTCATGCTGTCATCGTCGACAGCATCGGCTTTGGCAATGATCGGTTCGCCGCCGGTCGCGAGAATCTCGGCGGTCCTTGGTTCCGCCGCTGGGTCGGAAACCCGTGGCTGGTCGCTATTGTCCGCGACAGGGCCGGCTTCGTGACCCCGGCCGGCATAGTCAAGCAGCGAGCCTGCTTGATTGGACAAGCTGCTGGCGGGCTCCCTATGCGCTGCCTCGTCTGGTTGCGCACCGTCAAGCCGTGTCAAGTCCTCTTGATCCCCGGCATCGGTCTCGGATGGCTCGGCCGGTTCTGTATCGGGGGTCGACGCAACCTCGCCTGCCGCCATGGCCGGCGCTTCGGCCTCCGGCTTCGGGACCTCAGCTATTTCGGCCGGGGGTTCAGCGGGCGCCTTGGCCGCCGCTTCATCCGTGCCGGGCTTTTCCGCTTGCGGAGGCTCGGCCGGCGAACTGTCCTTCCTCAGCCGTTCGCCGATCTCGCGGAAGGCGCTTCGCTCCAGCGTCGACAATCCCTTATCGTTGGCTGGCTGCCGGTGTTCGGCCAACCGGATGACCTTGTCGGCGAAGCGCCGCTCCGGTTTTGGCACGATGGTCAGCGCCGGCACCTCGCCCTTGAACGGATCCGCCGCGTTGGGCTCCTCGGCCTTCGGTTCCTCGGCGGCAGGTTCGGCGGCTGGCGGTTCTGGCGCAGCCTGCGTCTCGCCATTGGGCACCAGCGCCATGCCGATCGCTTCCGGATCGACGACCGCGTCGCCACTACGGGCAACGCCGAAGCCGCGGAAGCCTTCGAAGGCGCGGCTGCGGCCATAGACCGGCAAAGCCGCCAGATCGACGGGGATCTTCATGTCGGTGCCGACGACTGGCCACAGCACGGAACGGCCCGACCACGTATCGCGCCGCTCCAGGAGGCCGGCGATCTCGCCCGACGCGTCGAGGCCGAAGGCCGCCGCGACATCCCTGAAGCGCCGGCCGATCACATCGGCGGCGGGCTTGCCGACAATGTCTGCGAATTCCGGCGACAGCGCGCTGAACCTGCCCTCGGCGTCGGTGCGCCAGACGAAGCGCATCGGCACCGCCGAACGGCCTATCGTGCGGGCGGCCGGGGTTGCGGTCGAGGCGGAAGGGAAGGTGGCCAGGACGCCGTCCGGCCCGTTCCTTTCCCCCGAAGCTCCGGCGACGGCCTGTCTGGTCCCGGTCTCCGGGGCCGGCGTGGCGGACTCGGGCCGATGATCGTCCTCGCCCGCATGGAAGTACCAATGATCGTGCTGTGGAGACGTGCCGCCGGTCGCCGGCTGGTCGCTGTTTGCCGCCACCGGTCCGGCCGGGCCCGCAACGTCGGTCGGCTTCGGGGCGCCTTCGGTGACGGCTTCAGAAGAGGTGGGTTCCTGCCTGGCCGCTTCTGCCTGTGGATCCGCCGCCGGCTCCTTGTTCGGATCTGGCCGGGATTGCACGGCGGGGGCACCCGCCGCCGCGTCGGAAGGCTCGTGCGCCGGCGTTCCGTCTGCGACGTCGGCGTCCTCGAGCCGATCCTCGTCGATCACTACCAGCAGATGCCGCTCCGGCGTCAGCCGGGCAAGGCCTGCCGGGTAGGAGGCCCTGCTGCCCGGAACCAGGCGCTTGACGATGCGGTCGCCCTCGGCAGCCACATCGGCCACCAGGGCCGCCAGCGTCGCGGGCTGGATGCCAAGCGCGGAAAACCCTTCCGAGGCCGCCTCGACATTGCCCTTGGCGTCGACGAAGGCGATGAAATGACCGTCTTCGGTGAAGCCACTGATCGCCCGGCTGGCGATCTCGGCAACACTTCGCGAGCCTGTCTGTCCCGCCGGCACCACCAGCATGATCGCCTTTTCGTCATCGGGCAGCGTCACGGCACTTGCAAGAAAGCCGACGGCGCGGCTGGTCATGCCGGTTGCCAGCCGCACCATGATGGCGCGATCGCTGCCGATCTCAGGAAAGCCGCTGGTCGCCATCACCTGGCGGCGGGCGATCAGCGGCAGCCGCGCCGAGGCGCCGATGATCGCCTCGATTTCGGGGTAGCCGAACACGGCTGCGCCCGGGCCATTGGCCCAGATCACCTGCTCCAGGTCGACCGACAGAATAGTGATCGCGTCGCCGGCGGCAAACCGCTCGCGGACCGCGTCGAGCACGGCGACGTCGAGGAAGGAGTATTCGGACGGCATGCGCTTGGCGGACCCTCACGGAGCGGCGAATTTGCAGTTAACGCTTTGTTAATAAAAGCCGGTGGCGCGAAGGTCCACAAGCCAGAACGTGCAAAGGCTGGAATTTGGGCTTTTGGTTAACGGCCGAAAGAATCTTTTTGTGCAGTGCAACAAAGATATTGCAATGCACAAAAAATGCCTTTATATTGCCATCATAGATGAACGAGACGGCTTTCTGTCAAAGCCGCTGCCGCTGAAAAAGGATGGAAAATGTCCAGGACCAAGACCGCCGAGACGATCGAAAACGTTGAATTCCCGAGCTTCGACGCTTCCAAGGCCACCGACCAGATGCGCGCTTTCGCCGAAAAGGGCGTTGAGCAGTCGAAAGAGGCCTATGCCAAGCTCAAGACCGGCGCCGAGGAGACCCAGAAAGCCCTGGAGTCGACCTACGAGACCGCCAAGACCGTTTCGAGCGACCTGTCGCTCAAGACCATCGCCGCGCTGCGCGCCAACGCCGAAGCCGGCTTTTCGCACCTCGAAGCCCTGATTGGCGCCAAGTCGCTGTCGGAAGTCGTCGAGCTGCAGACCGCCTTCCTGCGCAAGCGCGTCGAGATGACCGTCGAGCAGGCCAAGGACTTCCAGGCCGTCGCCTCCAAAGCGGCCGAGGACGTCTCCAAGCCGATCAAGACCGCCTTCGAGAAGGCCGTGAAGGACATTAAGGCTGCCTAATATTTGCACCTGATCGGAAAATGCAACGAAAGGACGCATTTCCCCGGATATGATCAAGCGTATGATGGCAGCCATCAACGAATACCCGGCGGGTGGAACCTCCTCCCTCCACCTCCGGGTGACCAGCCAGCACCTCCTCCCGCTGGCTCGTAACAGGAAAAGGCCGGCACCTCCTCCCGCCGGCCTTTTTCTTTGCCTTGTGCACGTAGTGCCGCTGTGGGGAAGTGGTCTTTGCTTTGCAAAAGCCTTGAATTAAAATCCATAAGCCCGTAAGGACGCATCGCCGAACGACAGAGCGGATCAAGTGGGACGGGGTTCCTGCAGAGATTTGTTCAGGCAAGTGTGCCGTTGTAGCTCAGCTGGTTAGAGCGCCGGATTGTGGATCCGGAGGTCGCTGGTTCGATCCCAGCCAACGGTACCATCGGCGCATCCCTCTATGTGGCTGATTTCATTGGATAAATCCTCCGATTTTGACGAGGGCATTGCCCCGTTTTGAACTTTTGTGCTACCTATTGTGCTACAAATGGTACGTTCAAGACATGGGAAGACGCCGCGAAGAGCAAGACCCTGACCGCTCTCGGCCTCCATTTCCAACCGACTGGATTCGCGACAAGATATTTGCACCTGGCGCGCTGGCGACGCTCAATGACGAGGCACGCGGTATCGTGCTTGCCTTTGCGGAAACGGGTGCCAGGCCAAGCGAACTCGCCAACCTCCACTTAGGCGTCATCCATCTCGATCATGAAGTGCCGCACATTTCGATCGAGCCACGCGACGACCCTAATGATCCGCGCGAGATCAAGACCGCTTCATCGTGCGCAAGGTGCCCCTGGTGCGGCCAAGTCAGCAAAGCCGGGCCAGCATCAAATTCACCCCACGCGCCCTGCGATCGTATGATGACCTGGGCCACGGTTCAGAGATGCTCGCCTGATCGGCACAGGTTTTGATAAGCAATGGCGGCCTTCGGCGGGAATAGGGGGCTTCGGCTAATGATGACATTGCTGGTCGCAGTGTCAGCTACCGCCGCCTACGCTTCCTTCAAACGAAAGGTATTGTGGGAGACGGTGCAGACCTGCGCCCTCACAACTGTACGTCTCGGGACAGCCTTTCCCTGCGAGGAGGTGACCCTGCCCAAGGATGGGACGTTTGGATCGGCCCTCATCAAATCACCGCTGCACCGAACCGAGTTTGTGCTGACCCCAATTTCGGCGGTTGCGGGCTTGGAGAGCCCACTTGCCCAATCCATTGCCGGCGCCCAGCTTTGGAGCGCGGCATGGGAGGCGCGACGGAAAGTTGAAGCGCAACTTGGACGTCGCCTGCCACGATCGGCCATAGGCCTGGCAGTCAATTCTCGGAACGAGCGGTCTCAGGACCAGTTACACATCCACGTCGATTGCTTGTCGAAATCGGTAGAAACGACGCTCGCTCTGAACGGTCCGAAGACAGGCGCGCCTTGGCAACCGTTTCCTGTGATATTGAAGCGGCGTCCCTATTGGATAATGGCGCTCGACGAGCCTGATCTGCGAACTGCCAACGTAATCGGCCTTGTTGTTGCTGGATTGCCTCACGGGCAACGCGCCATGTCTCACTTAAATGTCATCGTCGCCGGTGCAACGCTCGCTGATGCGAGGCCGGGCTTCTACATTTTGGCGAATTGGGAAAAGGCGGGCGAGCGCCTCCTCGATCACAGATGCACGTCGCGCTAAATCTGACGTCGGCGACGGGAACGGCTGCGCGCTCCTGTTCTCACCCGCGTTTGCTCCGCCACGGCGATCAGCGTACTGGCGATCGAGCATGATAAGAAGTGCATTCGTTTCTGCTCAACAGGCGAATTGGTCCATCCGCGCACGTGCGCGGCTCGAAGCGTTGCGGCGCGCCAGCATTGTCGAGCGCCTCAATGCCGACCATTGGAAGATCCCGAGCGACATCGCCGATCGCGGTGCTACCTACGACACCCGCAGCCACGGCAAGGACTTCATTGTCCGTACGCTTTCCTTCCTCGACCTCGACAGCCAGGTGACAAGCGACGGCGCGACTTGGCTCGACCCGGAACTGGCCTCGCCAAACCGGACCTCGCTGGCACAGGCAGGCTTCGGCCGGGAGGTGGCCGCATGCCTCGACCGACGCCGGCAAAGCCTCATCGATATGGGCTACGTCACCCGATCGGCCGAGGGCGGCGTCCGCGCCCCGCGCGACCTGCTCCAACGCCTTGAACAGGCCGAGATCGCCCGCGTCGGCCGTCGGATGGCGGCCGAGCGCGGGCTGAGCTTCATTCAAGCCAAGCCCCGGGGAATATGTCAGCGGCCGGCTTGCCGGCGCCGACCCGCCTCCGGCCGCTTTGCCATGATCGACGGCGGAGTGGGCTTCCAGCTAGTGCCTTGGCAGCCGACCCTCGACAGGCGCATTGGACAGCACTTAACCGGTATCGCTCGTGATGGAGCGGGGATTGGGATTGTGAGAGCGCACGACAAGACTTGGCGCAGCACACTTTACTTCTGGCGGAAGGAGGAATGAACCGACGCAAGAAGCGGGCTCAGGATATAGTCGAGAGCGGTGCGCTCCTCGGTAACGATCATCACCGAGGCCGGCATCCCCGGATAGAGCGCGATCTGCGGGGCTGCGGCCAGTTCGGCCGGATCGACCACAACATCGGCAACGTAGTAGGGGAATCCGGTTTTGCTGTCGGTGACGCGATCCGCCGAAATACGGGTGACGCGTCCGTGGATGACCGGTATGGAACGCTGCTTGTAAGATGTAAATCGCACTTCCGCCATCATGTCGGATCGCAGGCTTGATATGTCCTCGACGCGAACCTGCGCCTGGACGACCAGCGAGTTCCGCGTCGGCACGATGTCGAGGATCGTCTGCCCGGGGGCAACGACTGCGCCGGTTGAAAAGACGCTGAGGTTCATCACCTGGCCGTCATAGGGCGCGCGGACCACGGCGCGATCCACGGCGGCATGACTCGCAAACATTTTGGGCACAAGATCTGTCAATTGCGATTGCGTGTCGATCAGCATTGCCGAGAGCTTGGCGCGCCGTTCGTTGGTAAGCTGTGCGATCTGGCTCTCGAGCTCGGCCTTGTTCTGGCGATTCCCCGCGATCTCGCCGAGAGCCTGGTCGATCAGGCCCTGCAGTTCGGACGCGGAGCGGTCGAGCTCAAGGATGCGCGTGCGCGTCGTCAGCCCGGCCTTCAGCAGCTTATTGAGGTCCACCTTCTCGTCGGCGGTTGATTTGAGCTGCGCGCGATAGGATTCGACGCGCCCCTGCTTGCCGTCGATCTGCTCATCGAGTTCTGCGATACGCTTCTGCAGAATCTGTCGGGCGCCTGCCATCGAGGCGCGCTGGTTTTCGAGATCGGCGATCTGGCTGGCCATCGCGTCCTGCAGAAACACCTGATGCTCGACCGTGACGTCCTTCGGGAAAGCGACCGCCTCCTTGCCGTCCAGCTCCGCGCGGATGCGGGCATCCGTCGCGCGTAACAAAGCATATTGCTGGGAATAGAGGTTGAACTCGGACCGGTTCTTCGTGTCGTCCAGCACCAGCAATATGTCGCCGGTCTTGACGATGTCGCCGTCCTTGACGTGTATCTCCTTCACCGTGCCGCCATCGAAGTGCTGGACGCTCTTGCGGTTCCCCTCCACCTTGACGACCGCGTCCGCGAGCACCGCGCCGTTCAGCGGCGCAATGGCGGCCCAGCCGCCGAAAATGCCGAAAAAGGCAACGATGATCAAAAGGCCTACGAGAGTCGGCGCCTTAATCGAATCCGAGGCGGTGGGGCCGGTTTCGCCAGGCAGGCTGCGATATATGAAGGCGCCATCGCTCAACGATCTCTCCTGACCCGGCTCATTGCGTTGCCACTCCGATCGGAGCCGCGCGCTGGTTGAGCAGCGCCACGATCTCGTTCCGCATGCCGAAGGCTTCGACGGCGCCGTCACGTAACAGAAGGATTTTGTCGACATTCGCGATCGTCGAGGGCCGGTGCGACACGATGATCACTGTGCTGCCGCGGCGCTTGAGCTCAATCGCGCATTCGCTCAGCGCGCGGTCGCCGTCCGCGTCGAGATTGGAGCTCGGCTCGTCGAGAATGATCAGGTTCGGCGTTCCAAACACCGCCCGCGCAAGCGCAATACGCTGCCGGTAGCCGCCCGACAGAACGGCGCCGCCCTCGCCGATCTGCGTCTCGTAACCCTGCGGGAGGCGGATGATCATGTCATGCACCCCGGCCAAGCGGGCGGCCTCGATCACCTCCTGGTCGACATTGGTCTTGAAGCGCCCGATGTTGGCGGCGACCGTGTCGGAGAAGAGCTCGATGTCCTGCGGCAGGTAGCCGATATGGTCGCCGAGCGCGTCGCGACCCCAGTGCGTCATGTCGGCGCCGTCCAGTCTGACGGTTCCACGACTGGGCTGCATGACGCCAGCCAGGTGTCGTGCGAGGGTGGATTTGCCCGCGCCCGAGGGGCCGATGATTCCGAGCGCCTCGCCGGCCTCGAGCCGGAACGAGATGTCCCGCAGCAGAATCTTCTGCAGGCTGGGCAGCGCGTAGCTCACCTGCTCAACCGAGATCTTGCCTGTTGGCTTCGGCAGATTGAACGAACGGTCGTTGCGCGTATCGCTATCGACCAGCTTGCGAACCCTCGCCAGCGCACCGCGCGCCAGGACAAGGCTGCGCCACACGCCGACGATCTGCTCGACGGGCTGGAGACCCCGGCCCAGAAGAAGGCTTGCCGCGAAAATGGAACCGGCGCTGGTTTGCCGTTCGATGACCAGATAGGCGCCAAGGCCGAGGATGAGCGACTGCATGGTCAGCCGAAGAAACCGGATCAGTCCGGACATCAAGGCGGCGCGGTCGCTGGCGTCCGCCTGACGCCGAAGCGCCAGGTGTCGATCGCGTTCCCAGCGGCGGATGAGGCCGTCGAGCATGCCCATGGCGCGGACGACTTCCGCGTTCCTGAGGCTCATTTCGGTGAAGGCGTAGTTGGCGGTTGCCAGGTCGTTGGCCTGCTTAAGCGGCCCGCGCACCAGATATTCGTTGCTTACCGCCATTGCAACAAGCAACAGCGATGAGCCGAGCGCGAAGAATCCCAGCCAGGGATGCAGCAAGAATATGATGGCGATGTAGATGGGCGACCAGGGCAGGTCGAGCAGCGCATGGACACCGCTGCCGGTAATGACCTGCCGGAACGTGTCGAAGTCGCGGATCGGCTGGCTCTGCGATGAGCCCGGCGAGGAGGCTTCGAGCGAGTTGGCGACGACCTTCGCAGAAAGCAACCGGTCGAGGCGTGCGCTGGCGCGGGTCAGGATCCTGGCGCGCACCAGATCGAGGCCGGCTAGCGCAAGGAAGGCCGCCAGCAGCACGATCGTAAGCATCAGCAGCGTCGTTTCGCTGCCGCTGGTGACCACCCGATCATAGACCTGCAGCATATAGAGCGGCGAGGCCAGGTAGAGCAGGTTGATCGCTAGGCTGAACCCTGCCGCGACCAGGAAATAGTGGCGGCACGCCAGCAGCGCGTCCTTTACGATCTTGCTTTTGCTGTTCAGACTCAATGACCCAGCGGAGAACCGCCCCCTGTCCAATTGCACGCGCAGAACCGATGTTACTCCAGATCCTTCAGACGGCTACCCGGTCGGTTCTTTTTCCTGCCGTAAACGTTAATTCGTAAGCTGAATCTGCGACCCTCCGACCGAAGGTGAGCCGCGTGTGTTTGCGGCTCACCTTCAGGTTCACGCTATGACACCGCTCGCCGTCAGGCCATACTGAACCACCGTCCTGCCGGCCCCGTCGTCGACAAGCGTGAAGTTATGCGCATCGAAGATGCCGAGGAGGTGAAGCGTGGCATTGTGAGCGCCGTCCGTCACGGTCAACGTCCCTCCACTGCCGTTCGAGTCCGCCTGATAGGCCGCGGACGTTCCAGCGCCGAACAGGATGTCGCCGAGGTCGATCTTATCGTCGTTGGTGATGCCGCCAACCCTGCCGCTGAAGTCGAAGGAATCATCGAGTTGCAGCGTGCCAGCGGCATTCTGCGCGAAGGTCACATCCGTCGATGAGGCTGCGCCGAATTCCAGCTTCGACAGGTTGCCAATCGTGGCTTCGCCTGTGCCCGTGACCTGGCCCTCGATCGTGATGTTGCCGCCATTGGCCCAGAGCAGCCCGGAATTGGCGAGCGTGCCGGTGATCATCAGGCCGCCGGAACCCGTCGCTTCCAGCGTTCCCGAGTTGACGGTGGTGTTGGCGCCCGTGTCGATGACCAGCGCGTGGGTGCCGGTGGCGATGATCGTCCCCTGGTTGTTCAGGGACAACAGGCCGCCGCCCAGTTGGCCCGCGCCGGAGATGGTATTGTCGACATTGGTCAGGGTGACGTCCGCGCCAGTGCCGGAGATAATGTTCGAGTCGCTGTCGGACAGGACGATCTGCCCTCCGCCCTGCAGGGTGATGCCGTGCTGAATGAGCTGCAGCAGCGTGTCGCTACCTGCAGAGTCGAGCGAGATGAGCCCGCTGTTGTTGATCGTGCCGCTCAGCGGCAGCATGGCGCCGTCGCCGATCGTCATGGTGCCGGCGTTATTGACCACAGGCGTCTGGTCGAAGACGAAATTGCCGTCCGTGAGCGCATTCGAGTGGATGCCGTCCAGCGTGATCGACTGTCCGTCGCCGAGCGTGATCACCGCATTGCCGTTGCCGTCGTCGGCCATGTGGGCCTGGACGTCGGCGAAGCTCTGGAAGCCGGAATAGCCGATCAGGTCGATCTTGTCCGCGGCCGCGTCGAAGCTATGCACCATGTCGTTGCCGATTGGCTGCGAGAAGACGAAAAGGTCGTTGCCAAGAGAGCCGGTCAGCACGTCGTCACCGGACCAGGCGAAGATCGGCGAGCCCGGCGCATAGGCCTCGACGTTGTCCGCCACGATTGTCGTACCTGTTGTACCGTCCGTGTTGGTCCACGTCTCGGCCACATTGAGTACTGCAGCTCCGACGTAGTCGGCGGGCGTGGTGACGCTTAGAGATCCGACATCGATAGTGGCGATTGACCAGGAGCCATCCGCGTTATGAACAGCTCCGTTGAGAGTCCAACCGGCTGGCACCCCCGAAACGGTTACCTCGATTGATCCATAATTTTCAGTTGGGTTCGTCAATCCCAAATAGATAGGGTTTCCAGATGTGCCGGCGGGAGCCTGCGGTGTAATGGTGGTTTTATTCCCCGCAGCATCGGTTGCTACGATCGTCAAGTGGTCATTATTCGCCAAATTCGAGTTAGTGTAGCTCCAGTTTCCAGCGTTCAGTGTTGCCGTACCATTGGCCGCAGGATGCTCAGTATCTGAAATAGTAATCGAAAGTACACCAGACCCAGCGTCGCTGTAAGTCCCACCCAAGGTCTTGGCACTGGGGCTATAGCTCGTCTTTGCGACGCTTGGCGCACTTGTATCCACCTTGTAGCTGGCGTTGTCGGTCACCGAGGTGGCCGTCAAGGTCGCGCTGTTGCCGGCCGCATCCTTGATCGTGCCGCCGTTCAGGCTGAGCGCGTTGGCGTCTATGCTGATGCCGTTGGTATCGGTCTGGCCCGACTGGGTGGTGTAGGTGAACACCAGCGAGCTGCTGCCGCTGCCCGACGAGTAGTTGGCCTGCACCGTGGTACCACCGATGTTGAGCGCCAGCTGCGGCGTGCCCGTGACCGTCACGCTCTCGCTGAGCGCCACCGTCACGCTCACCACGTCGCCGGCGTTCAGATAGCTGTTCTGGATCCCGGTCGCGCTGGTGATCGCTTCGCTGCTGACAGTCGGAGCGCTCTCATCGACCGAGATCGCCTGGGTTGCCGTCGTCGCGGCGTTGCCTGCCGCGTCCGCGACATTGGCCTTGACCGTGTAGCCGCCGTCGGCCAACGCCTGCGCATCGGTCGCACTGACGTTGACCGACCAGACCCCGCTCGACACAGTCGACGTATAGGTGTCCTTCACGTTGTTCGAGCCGTCGACGATCGTGATCGTTGCAACCCGGCCGTTCACGCCGGAACCGCCATCCGAGGCGGTGCCGCTGATCGTGAAGCCCGCCGCCGCCTCGGTCTTGTTGACGGTGTTGTCGCCCGCGATCGGGCTCGTGATCGCAATCGTCGGCGCGGTTGTATCCACCTTGTAGCTGGCGTTGTCGGTCACCGAGGTGGCCGTCAAGGTCGCGCTGTTGCCCGCCGCATCCTTGATCGTGCCGCTGTTCAGGCTGAGCGCGTTGGCGTCGACGCTGATGCCGTTGGTATCGGCCTGACCCGACTGGGTGGTGTAGGTGAACACCAGCGAGCTGCTGCCGCTGCCCGACGAGTAGTTGGCCTGCACCGTGGTACCACCGATGTTGAGCGCCAGCTGCGGCGTACCCGTGACCGTCACGCTCTCGCTGAGCGCCACCGTCACGCTCACCACGTCGCCGGCGTTCAGATAGCTGTTCTGGATCCCCGTCGCGCTGGTGATCGCTTCGCTGCTGATGGTCGGCGCGGTCTCGTCGACGGCGAGCGAATGCGTCGCCTGCGTCGCCGGGTTGCCGGCGACATCGGAAACGTCGGCGGTCACCTGGTAGCTGCCGTCGGCCAGCGCGATGTGGGTGAGAGCGGCGGCCGGAACGGTCGCGGTCCAGGCGTTGCTGGTGACGACGGCGTCGTAGCTGTGGCCGTTGAGGCTGACGGTGACGTGCTGGCCGTCGTCGACGCCGGAGGTGGTGCCGCTGATCGCGAGCGGCGACTGGGCTTCCAGCGCGTTGAGGATATCGTCGCCGGCGATCTGGCTGATCGTGATGGTCGGCGCGGTCTCGTCGACGGCGAGCGAATGCGTCGCCTGCGTCGCCGGGTTGCCGGCGACATCGGAAACGTCGGCGGTCACCTGGTAGCTGCCGTCGGCCAGCGCGATGTGGGTGAGAGCGGCGGCCGGAACGGTCGCGGTCCAGGCGTTGCTGGTGACGACGGCGTCGTAGCTGTGGCCGTTGAGGCTGACGGTGACGTGCTGGCCGTCGTCGACGCCGGAGGTGGTGCCGCTGATCGCGAGCGGCGACTGGGCTTCCAGCGCGTTGAGGATATCGTCGCCGGCGATCTGGCTGATCGTGATGGTCGGCGCGGTCTCGTCGACGGCGAGCGAATGCGTCGCCTGCGTCGCCGGGTTGCCGGCGACATCGGAAACGTCGGCGGTCACCTGGTAGCTGCCGTCGGCCAGC
>NZ_VFVC01000020.1:0-98273 GCF_006441575.1 Mesorhizobium sp. B2-4-12 | reverse complement strand
CCCCTAACCCCTCCCCACAAGGGGGAGGGGGATTCGGTCACAGCCGCTCCAACGGTATCGTTTCTTGGATTCGTGGATGACGGTGGCGCGCGCTTTGCTTCGACCTTGGGAGCCGAGGCGCGTTCCCCTCCCCCTTGTGGGGGTCCGGAGGACGGGCGAAACGCGTGGCTCGCCCCGGCACGGTTAGGGGTGGGGGTAGGTGTCGCCGTAACCTCCGGCGATTTCGCGCCTTCCGCTTTCACATTCCCCTCGCCCGCCACCTTCAGCCGCACGATGGGCGAGCCGATGGCCACCGTGTCGCCGATCTCGGCGCCCAGCCACAGGATTTCGCCATCGACGGGCGACGGAATCTCGACCGTCGCCTTGTCGGTCATGACGGCGGCGAGCATTGTGTCCTCGCGTACGATGTCGCCAACCTTGACATGCCATTCGACCAATTCGGCCTCGGCCACGCCCTCGCCGACATCGGGCAGCTTGATGATGTGTTCGCCCATCTCAGGCCTCCCGCTCTACGCTTCCATTGTTTCTAGGAGGGCACGGCCGACGCGGGCCGGTCCCGGAAAATAGTCCCATTCCTGCGCATGCGGATAGGGCGTGTCCCAGCCGGCGACACGCGCCACCGGCGCCTCGAGATGGTAGAAACAGTTTTCCTGAACCAATGCCGAAAGCTCCGCGCCAAAGCCGGAGGTCAGCGTCGCCTCATGCACGACGACGCAGCGCCCGGTCTTCTTCACCGAGGCCACGATTGTGTCGAGGTCGAGCGGCAGCAGCGTCCTGAGATCGATGATCTCGGCATCGATGCCGGTCTCCTCGGCGGCGGCCTGCGCGACATAGACCATGGTGCCGTAGGCGAGCACGGTGACAGCAGACCCCGCCCGGCGGATCGCCGCCTTGCCGAGCGGCACGGTGTAGTGGCCGTCGGCGACCTCGCCGAGCTCATGCTTCGACCACGGCGTTACCGGCCGGTCGTGATGGCCGTCGAAGGGGCCGTTGTAGAGCCGTTTCGGTTCGAGGAAGATCACCGGATCGGGATCCTCTATCGCCGCGATCAGCAGCCCCTTGGCGTCATGCGGGTTGGACGGCACCACCGTCTTCAGGCCCGAGACGTGGGTGAACAGCGCTTCCGGACTTTGGCTGTGCGTCTGGCCGCCGAAGATGCCGCCACCGGTCGGCATGCGCACCACGATCGGGCAGGTGAAATCGCCGTTGGAGCGGTAGCGCAGCCGCGCTGCTTCCTGCGTCAGCTGGTCGTAGGCCGGATACATGTAGTCGGCAAACTGAATTTCCACGCAAGGTTTCAACCCGTAGGCGGCCATGCCGATGGCCGAGCCGACGATGCCGGATTCGTTGATCGGCGCGTCGAAACAGCGGCTCTTGCCGTATTTGGCCTGCAGGCCCTGCGTGCAGCGGAAGACGCCGCCGAAGAAGCCGACATCCTCGCCGAACACGACGACGCGCTCATCGCGTCCCATCGACACATCCATGGCGTCGCGGATCGCCTCGATCATGGTCCGTCTCGGCATGCTCAGACTCCCGCCTGCTGGCGCTGGCGCCTGAGATGCGGCGGCATCTCGGCATAGAGGCCTTCGAACATGTCGCGCGTCGATGGCTTGCCGCCGGCATGCAGCGTGCCATGGCTTTCGGCTTCCTTCTGCGCCGCGATCACCGTGTCGAGGATTTCGGCCTCCGCCTGCGCATGCCGCTCATCCGACCAGACACCAAGCTGGATGAGATGGTTCTTCAGCCGCACGATAGGGTCGCCGAGCGGCCAGGCGTCGGATTCGGTCTTTGGCCGGTAGGCGGACGGATCGTCCGAACTGGAATGCGCGCCGGCGCGGTAGGTGACATATTCGACCAGCGTCGGCCCGAGATTGCTGCGCGCGCGCTCGGCCGCCCATTTGGCCACCGCATGCACGGCGAGATAGTCGTTGCCGTCGACGCGCAGCGACGGGATGCCGAAACCGAGGCCGCGCGCGGCGAAAGTGCCGGAGCCGCCACGCGCAATGCCCTGGAAGGTCGAGATCGCCCATTGGTTGTTGACGACGTTCAGAATCACAGGCGCCTTGTAGGTGGAGGCGAAGACCAGGGCCGAATGGAAATCCGATTCCGCCGTCGAGCCGTCGCCGATCCAGGCGGCGGCGATCCTGGAATCGTTCGATATGGCCGAGGCCATCGCCCAGCCGACCGCCTGGATGTACTGCGTTGCCAGATTGCCCGAGACTGAGAAGAAACCGTGTTCCTTCGAAGAATACATGATCGGCAGCTGCCGCCCCTTCAGCGGATCGGCCTCGTTGGAATAGATCTGGTTCATCATGGTGACCATCGGATAGCCGTCGGCGATGAGCAGGCCGGCCTGCCGATAGGTCGGAAAATTCATGTCGCCCGGCGCCAGCGCCTTGCGGAATGCGCAGCTCACCGCCTCTTCACCGAGATGCTGCATGTAAAAGGAGGTCTTGCCCTGGCGCTGCGCCATCTGCATGCGGGCATCGAAGGTCCTCAGCGTCATCATGTGGCGCAGACCGGTCAGCAGTTCTTCGTCGGTGAGCAGCCCGGCCCATGGCCCGACGGCTTCGCCGTTGCGGTTCAACACCCGGATGATCGAGAAGGCCATGTCGCGGATGGTGCGCGGATCGACATCGATTTCCGGGCGCGGCACCGAGCCGGCCTTGGGGATGGGCACATTGGAAAAGTCAGGCATGCCGCCCGGCCGCACTTCCGGCTCCGGAACGTGAAACCGCAACATTCCAGCATCGGCCATGACCTTTGTCCTCCAATGTTGCCTGGCGCCGATATTTGCACATCCGCGCGGCCAGACCAGTGCGAATTCGCCGGGCAAGCCTTTCGCGCATCGGGCCGGCCATGCCGGCCGATCGAGCCTCCCGCGCACCAAGATGAAGATATGTCGGCGAAATTTCTTGTCGATGTTGCGCGGCGGCGCGCAATTTGGCGAATGGTTGCGGGTGGGTTGCCGCAAGAGGAGGTATTCTGGAGGGCCTGGCTCCGACCTCCCCTTTGTGGCGAGTTCGGACCGCAGGTTCGGTGGGGGACCGGCACCAGCCTCGCAAGACTACAAGACTAGTTGAAAACCGCCTCGTAAAGCCGCCCCGCCGCGTCGGCCGCGACCGGCACGATGAAGATGTCATGGGCACCGCCCTTGCCGGCAAGACTATAGGTCGCCTGCGGCAGCGCCACGTCGCGCGGCCGCCGAAACAGCAGCGAGAATCCGCCGCCGGGGCGCGGGCTGGCAGGGATGGCGCGGACATCGGTCAATTCCAGGGCAATCGTGGTGGTGAAGGCCGTGCCGACCGCTTGTTCGAAATCCGATTTCGTCATGCCATGCGCCTCGACTGCCTGGAGCGTTCAACGCCCAGTCCCCTGGTTCCCGGAATGGCGGCAATGTCGCCGCTTCGCCGCAAGCTGTCCATAGCCGCAAGGCGGGCTTTGCCGCACAACGCGGTGCAAACCCGGCGTAAATCCGCATCATCCGGCCATGCCTGCTTTTGTCGTGGCGAGGAACGCGGTAGAGCCTTTACTTTAATCCTGCGCACGATCTCTTGCCGACCGAAGATCGGCGCAGAAAAACAGATCCCGGCGGGATCGCGTATAAAGCGGGCCGGCGCAACCGGGTCGCGGCAGAAGAGGGGCCGAACGATGGCTGACAGCGGTGCGAGAACGGCAGCGGCGCCGGCGGATGCTTCAATGCCGCTGTTTTATTCGAGGCCCGAGGCGCTCAACCCGGCGCGGCACGGTTTTCTCGGCCTCACCGCGCGCAGCGACTTTTCCTTCGCGCGCTCGGCGCATGCCATTCCGGTGGTGGCGTCGGAAATGCCGGCGGCGATGCGCTCCTATCCGATCGTCTTCATCGGCACCGGCAAGGCGCCGGTGATCATCACCGGCGTGCGCCAGGGCGAGAACCTGTTCGTCGACGCCGACGGCCGGTGGACGGCACCGCACTATATCCCCGCCTATGTGCGCCGCTATCCTTTCATCCTTGCCGAGGACCCGACCGCATCAGGCCGGCTGACGCTGTGCGTCGACCGGGCAAGCGAGCGTGTCGTCGACCAGTCCGTCGCGCCACCGCGCGAAGACAAGATCGCGCCATTCTTCAACGGCGCCGAGCCGGCCGAGGCAACCAAGCAGGCGCTCGCCTTCTGCAATCAGTTCCAGATCGACTTCAGAGCCACCCGCGAGATGGTCGAGAAGATCGACGCGCACGGGCTGTTTTCGCCGCGCCAGAGCAAGGTGACGCTGGAAGGCGGTGAAGTGCTCAACCTCACCGATTTCCAGGTGATCGACGAGGAGGCCTTCAACAAATTGAGCGACCAGGCCTTTCTCGACCTGAGAAAATCAGGCGCGCTCGTCCTGGTCTATTGCCACCTTGCCTCGACCAACAGCTGGACATCGCTGGTCCACCAGGCGTCGCTGCGCAAGGCGGACGGCGGAAAGGGCGGCTGAGGGGCCTGCGAGACTGAATCGCGATCCTAACTCTTTGTTTCGACGCCATTGCGAACGGAAACCGCTTCAAACTTTCCTGGAATTGCCTGGCTCGGGCATTTCCAGTCGACCCGTGGTGGAACATTTTCAGCACTGTCCTGTTGCCTCCTTTTAAAATCCGGAAGGAATGCAGCTATGGTGATCAGCCAGGAAGAACGCATAGCGCATATCGCGAAGCGGGCCCGCGAGCTCTGGGAACGCGAAGGACTGATGCCCGATCGTGAGAAAGCTTGTTGGGACAAGGCAGTTGAAGAGTTCGAATCAGGCAAGTTGACCGCAGGGCGAAAACAGGCCGGTGCGGACGCCGCCAATCACACTACGGACCCCAAGCACTGAAGTCCGGCCTGTGGCCTTGCAACTCGGAGCATGGCGCCTCCGCCAACCTCAAGCCACCGCCTTAAGCGCGCCGGGCCCAAACCAATTCGCGCGACGAGCTTGAGTGCTGTCGTATGTCGTTGCCGAGGACACATTGTGGGCGAGGTGCATCGATCTATGCCGCGGCTCTGTCCTCGTGCAGGCCCTCTCTGATCTCCTCGGCGAGCTTGTCGCAGAAAGCGTCGAGATCGCCGGGGTTGCGACTTGTGACAAGGCCCTGATCGGCGACGACTTCAGTGTCTTCCCAAAGGCCGCCCGCATTGATCACGTCGGTCTTGATGGATTTATAGGACGTAAGCCGGCGTCCCCTGGCGATACCGGTTTCCGCCAGCAGCCAAGGCGCGTGGCAGATGGCGCCGACGACCTTCTTGGCCGCCCAGAACGCCTTGATGAACTCCAGCGCCTTCGTTTCGACCCGCAGGAGGTCGGGATTGATCACGCCGCCGGGCAGGACGATCGCGTCGTAGTCATCCGCGCGCGCCTGATCGAGGGTCTTGTCCACGGGAACCTCGCGGCCCCAGTCCTTGTGGTCCCAACCTTTGATGTTGCCGCTTTCGAGCGACACGACATCGACCTCCGCGCCCGCTTCGCGCAGCTTCTTCAGCGGCACTTCCAATTCGGACTGTTCGAAACCATTGGTCGCAAGGACAGCGACGCGCTTGCCGGAAATATTCTGCATCATTGTCTCCATGGATTGGACGGGATGCAGGCCTAACGAGCCGGAGCCGCGAGCGTTCCGAGCTGTAATTTTATGTGACCGACAGAGCTGGGATCACCCTGAAGCACCGCCCGGAAAGCGAAAAAGCCGCGGCGGACCGCGGCTTTTCGATGCTTGATTCCCTGGGAGGAAACTGGAGCGGGTGAAGCGATTCGAACGCTCGACCCCAACCTTGGCAAGCGAGAAATTACGCCGTCCAAGGGGTTCACGGTAGTATGCTCGATACCCTCCCAATGCGCGCCAGAACGCGATCCCTGCTCATTCCATTTTCAACTCGGAACAACTCCGATGGACTCAGGTGAATTTCAGTGCACGCCAGAGACGGTAACCGCGCGGTGACCTTAGACGGTTTATGCTTTTGGACATGTTGCACAAACTCCGGCAGGTTGCAGATGGGAACCCCAATTCACTACAGCGTGGAAATACCACAACGGTGCTTGCAGCTGATCGAGCAGTTATGGCCAGAAGTGGAGCGAACTCGCCAGCTGGACGCTCCTCACTTGGGGCCACTTTCAACAACGTTTCTGATTTCCATGTCTATGCCGATCATCAATCTTCCGATTGAGCGCATTGAGCGCCGCAGAAGCAACGAGGCGGGGGCGTATGCGGACGACCGCCACATAGACGCCGAGATATCTGCAGCCGTCGATAGGGAATTGGGCGGACAGGCCTTCAGCAGGGCCCGTTTTTACAGAGAGGGTGAATGGCGATTTGTCACAACCTCCCGATCACCCCTCCCAAACCTGGCGAATGCGCTTCCGGACGAGATTGTAGATCAACTCGAAAGCGATGAAGCTGCATCGGCGGCAAGTAAAATGTCTACCTCGCAATGGTGCGGAATTCTACGCAATGCGTTAGCGCACGGCGGAATAGCTTATCTGGATGTGTACGGAAGGAGTTCTTATGGCAGCCCTGTTGCGATGCTGCTCTTTGGTAGTGGGAGATATGATCGCGAGTCTGGTGAGTTAGTCGGCGTCAATTTACTTCGAATCAAACAATCGGACTATCGAGCGTTTCTCCACCGTTGGGTTGCGTGGCTTTCAGATTCGGGCCTGTCGGCTCTGTTCGCCGCCGCGTAGCCGACACTACCAGATGAACTTGTGTCCTAGCCTGTCGAGCCTTCTCAACCGCTCTTCGAAGTCCGGCATAATCGTTTCGAGCGCTCGCCAGAAGCGCCGAGAATGGTTGTGTTCAAGGATGTGGCAGGTTTCGTGCGCAATGACGTAGTCGATGAGCGGTACTGGTGCCATGACCAACCGCCAATTCAGGCGGATATGTCCTCGCGCGTCACAGCTCCCCCACCGCTTGGATTGGTCCACTATGTGGATCGGTGGTCGACTGATTCCCAAAGCTTCGGCCACGAGGCGCACGCGCTCAGGGAAATGCTTCTTCGCTTTATCGCGGTACCAGTGCCTCAGCGCGCTTCGAACAGCGGAGCGCTGTATGGCGGCCTGCATGTCTGGCAGGACCGGCGCTATTAACGTCGACCCGCGTGCCACAATCCGCGATACGATGGCGTCTGCATCATGCACAATGCGCAGGCGAAAAGGGCGGCCGAGATAGTGGTATGTTTCGCCACTGACGAATTCCCGGTCTATCGGAACGCCGCCGAGTTCGCGATAACCCGCTTGCTTGCGTAGGACCCAAGGCCCTTTCTTACGCACGATTTCAATCACGCGCGCGTCATCCAAGTCAGACGGAGCGAGCACCCTCACCCCATCAAAGCCTACGGAGATGGCAACCGTCTTACGCCGCGAGGTGCGTTCGATAGCGAACTGCACCAATTCACCGCCGAAGTTGAATTCATGCGCTGCCGTCATCTAACTAGGCTCTTCCGTGCCACATCCATCATGCTTGCTGTCGCGGCCTCGATCACGGCGGGATCAATGCCGGCTGACCGAAGGCGCTCTTTGATGGCGCGCCGCATTTGTCGCTGCACGTCTTCCTTGTACTGCCAGTCGACGAAAGATGCGTAGCCCTCAAGTGTGGACGCGATGTCGGACGCCGTCGCTGCCCGATCCTCAGGCTGTAAAGCCTCGGTAACAAAGGGCAGAATGCGTCCTGCCGTACCGGCAAGCCCTGAGCTGCCTTCGCTCTTACCAGCTCGGGCGTTGGGAACTTGCGCGGCCAGCGCCTCAAGCTCGCCTAACCTTTCCAGCGCGCTAGCGGCAGCGACGCGATCCTCGCGGCGTTTGTTGACGATCCTCTCCAACTGTTCCCACAACGAAGCGTAGGCCGCCGGATTTTCGTCGCGGTGCACGTGGATCTCCTGACGGATAGCATGCTCGATTTCTGCGGCTCTGGCTTCGGCCGAAGTTAAGCTCGCGAGGAACTGCTTGAATGACGGGTCAAGAATGTCCCGCTTCGTGAGGAGAAGTTCCACGCCCTCCACCGCAAGATGCCGGGTGATAATGTCTCCTACCTTAGCGCCATAGTCCTTTGGGTCGAAGGGCTCCCAGTAATGTTCGCGACGCGCGGTGACACGAAGTCGAGACAGCCATTTCAGGTCTGACACGTAGGGTTCTTCTAAGCCCTTCGGGTCTGGCAGGACCATGTCCATTGCCTCGGCAAACCGCAGAAAGTCGAGTTCAAATTTTGCGAGAGTATCGTCAGGCTTCAGCAGGTCTAGACACGCTCGCTCGTCAGTGCGATCGACACCCTCGAACAGCCGGACCGCCGCGCGGTGGCGACTTTCGAGCAGTTGTACCTTCTCGGATCGAGGTCTGAGTGCGTTGCCCACGCCATCTTCTTCCGAGAACATGTCCAACGCATCCGAAATGCGCCGGTTGTCGCCCCAATAGTCCACTACGAGGCCATAGCTCTTGCCATCTGCGGTCCGGTTCACGCGGGCGATTGCCTGCAAAAGCGTGTGCTCTTTCAGCGGCGCATCAAGATAAAGCACTTGCTCAACAGGCGCGTCGAAGCCGGTCAATAGCATGTCGCAGACGACCAACATCTTGAGCGGATCGTCCTTGCGCTTGAACCGTGCAATGCGATTGTCGCGCTCTCTTTTCGAGAGATGATGAGCTTGCAGCCGGGCGCTATCATTGTTCGAGGCTGACATGATGAGCGCACATTCCGGTGCGCCAAGTCCGCGCAACGTCTCGACATAGCTCACAGCCACTTCACGGTTCACCGCTACGATCTGCGCTTTGAACCCATTCGGCTCGATCGTTGTGCGAAAATGCTCAAGGATGTCTTTCGCGATGGCCTCAACCCGAATAGGCGACCCGGCAATCTTTTCCTTCCAGTTTGAGCCGCGCTTCAGCTTCTCAATTTCTGCGGCAGACAAGCCTGGAAAGACGCTCCGTAGATCAGCCTCGATCCCTTGGCCCTCAATACGTAGCCGCGCGTCTCTCATTTCGTAAAAGATAGGCACCGTGGTGCCGTCTTTGACCGCCTGATCAATCAGGTACCGGTGCACGTAGTCGCCGAACACCTCGCGGGTGCTGCGGTCCTTCTTGTCGATGGGCGTGCCGGTAAAAGCGAGCATACATGCATTGGGCAGCCCGGCTCGCATGCGGGCCGCGAGCGCGCCGTATTGGGTGCGGTGCGCCTCGTCCACCATTACGAAAACATTCTGAGCATCAGAGATGACAGACGAGCGCTTCGGTACGGCACTGTGGAATTTGTGAACCGTCGTCAGCACGGTCGTGCCTACGCCAGCGGAGAGGGTCTGCCGCAATGCTTGCCCGCTTTCGGCCTGAATCGGGTTCGGAAAACCTGAGCGCTTGAACTGTGCCGTGATCTGGTCGTCCAAGTCTGTGCGATCGGTGACGACGACAAGTGTCGGATTTTCTGCCTCAGTTAGCCGGCGCAACTTCGTCGCCAAAAACACCATAGTCAGCGACTTTCCGGAACCTTGCGTGTGGTGGATCACCCCACCTCGCCGCTGAGGGGTGGACGCGCTACGGATGCGATCGATCGCTTTGCCGACGGCCACGAATTGCTGATACCGCGCAAGCTTTTTTACTCGTCGCCCGTCGATTGTCTCGAACGTAACGAAGTTGCGGATGAGATCCAGGAGGTTCGCAGGCGCGAGCAACCCGGCGAGCAGGATGTCCTGCCCTGTCGGTGTGCGACCAAGCTGGGACATCAACTGATCAAGAGTAAGCGGGTACGGATCCTTCCATTCTGCCCATTGACGAACGGGCGTCAGTGTCGTCCCGTACTTGGCAACGTCCCGCCCAAGCGCGATGGAGATTTGTGTTGTCTCGAAAAGACGTGGGGCGCCAAGACCAGCAAATTCATCGCGGCCTTCATAGCGACGGATCTGCCGCATGCCTTCACCGATCGGATCGGCGAGCGATGGCGGTTTGCATTCGATAACCGCAAGAGGAAGGCCGTTCACATAGACGATGATGTCCGGAACTATTTCCTGTCGCGGTCCCTTGATTGCGATCTGCCGCGCGAACTCGAATATGTTGGCCAGAGGATTGTCGAAACTAAAAAAACGCACTGTGCGATCCTGCCGCCGCCCGGCTTCCGTGTGCGGGGCGGTGACACCATAGGACAGAGCCGTGTGCGCCGCCTCGCTCGCCTCCATCAGGTCCGTTGCGACGATGCGGGTCACGGCATTGACGGCGCGACGCACGCCATCTTCTCCAAGCCACGGGTTTAGACGCTTCAGGCACTCGCGAAGACGAACGGTAAGCACTGGCTCACTTGCGATGCCTTCCCGCAAAGCCCAAACGTCCGATACGCTTAGCGACCTGTAGTCGAACAGAACCCGCAACAAATCGGCGGCGGGATCCTCCACCCAATCGCGTTCCAGTGCCTCATTGGCAGTACTCATGCAGCTTTGCCGGACGTATTAGCATGATGCGCAATCATGCATTCGGGAAGGCGATGGCGACCTGAGAGAAGTTCTTGTGCGAGCGCGTTGCGACAGTTCTTCAATGCTGCCAACGCGGCCCTTTCATTTTCAATACGCATGTCGAACGCCTCACCAACTGCTGCAATGTTTTCTTGCTCGGCCACCGGCGGAAGCAGAATTTGCAGCTTCTTAAACACGGGCATGTAGATCGTCTGGTGTGTGCTGCCTTCCTGAAGCCGCTCCCATTCACGGCCCATATGGCGGAATATTTGCACAAGATAGGCGGGCAAAAGTTTTGGGCCGCAAATCCAGTTTGCAAAGTCTTGGCTAGTCGCCATCTCGCGCACCATACGGCTTGCCTTGCCCACGGTCGCCGTTCGCGAAAAAACGACTGTTCCCGCTGGCAGCACGCGAGCAGACGATTTGGCGATGCCATCTGGTGTCACGCACTCCACCGTCGTTCCGATCGTCAGGGCATCCAAAGCGTCGGTATCGGCCAGAGAAATCCACGGAATGTTACCGCCCCAATAACCGGGCTTATCGCGACTTGGCGTATGCCCGCTTTCAAGTTTGGCGACCTGAGAGAGGACCGCTAGGTCCCAGTCGGCGGGAATATGCGTCACACCCTCAGCAATGCGCCCGAGAACCCATCTTGCCGGCAATTTCTTGAGCGGCACGTTTGAGCGGCGAACGCCGCGCGTTAGCAGGTCACGCATCGTCGCGCGTTTGGTATCAGAGACGGCTGCGATCAACGCTACTGTCCGGTCGATGGCGGTCTCCACCGCATCCAAGATGTCAGTGATCGCTCTCTGTTCGGGAAGCGGAGGGAGAGAGAACCTGAAAGCCCTAAGATCGTGGAAGGAGATAGACTTCCTACGATTGACCCCACCATTGCTGTAAGGATCAAAGCGTCCAGTTAACGCAAGGCGTTTCAAGCTTCGAAAAATGAAATCGTTATCCACTGCTTCCGAAGTCAATTCGAAGACGGTATACATTGGACTGATTAAACCAGCATCGTAGCGCCGTAAAAAATCAATGGAACCCTCGTCCAAATGGATAGTGGCATAGGCAAACTGTCCCTTTCGAACGACCTTGTAATTTTCGGTGTTCTCACTATGAACCGATTTTGAGAAATATTCAGCAGCGCGAACGAATCCTCGATGCTTCGTCATGCTCATAACAGGCATGCTTCCGCCGCTGTGATTTCGTTCGGATAGTTCTCGGGCAAAACTGCCAATTCGGACTGACTGCCACCCCTTTGGCAATTCACTCGACATAGCCCATCTCCTCAAGAAGGGCATTCATGCGCGCAACTGCTCCATCCCGCGCCAGTTCGGCCTTCCTGAGCTTTTCAAGCTCGCGTTTCACGTCGATCGGTGCTTCTGGCTCGAGCGTGTCGATATACCGGGAGATGTTTAGGTTGAAGTCGTTCTCGGCGATTTCTTTCAATTCGACGACGCGGCTGAAGCGATCCTCTTCCTTCCAGGCGCGGAAGGCGTCGACGATGCGCCTGATGTTACCGTCACCAAGCACGTTCTTCTTCGGCCGCTCTACAAGTTCCTTAGCGGCATGGATGAAGAGGACCTTGCCTTTGCGTTCCGGCAACTTCGCTTTGTTGAGGATTAGCACTGTTGCGGGGATGCCGGTTCCGGCGAACAAGTTCTCCGGCAAACCAATGATCGCCTCGAAAAGATCGGCCTTCAGCATGCCCTCGCGGATGCGCCCGTCGCCCGCACCGCGAAACAGCACACCATGGGGCATGACTACGCCGCATACGCCGTTCGTGTTCAGGGTCGCGACCATGTGCTGAACAAAGGCCAAATCACCCATGTTCTTGGGTGGGACGCCATAGATGAAGCGGTTATGCCCCTGTTTCTCCACATCGCTCGACACGTCGTCCGCGCCCCAACTATCTAGTGAGAAGGGCGGATTGGCAATGACGCGATCATAGACGAGCAGATTGCCGTCTCCGTCGAGAAGGCGCGGATTTCGGATCGTATCGCCTTTCTCAATCCGTGCGTCACGCAGCCCGTGCAGCAACAGGTTCATTTTGGCGATGGCCCAAGTGCCGAGGTTCTTTTCCTGGCCATGCAGCGTCACATTGATCGGCTGCCCGAGGCGCTTGCCTTCAATATCAGCCACGTGCCTGGCGCTTTCGATCAGCATGCCACCCGAGCCGCAAGTCGGGTCGCTGATTCGCATGGCCGGCTGTGGGTTCAGCAATTCAACGATGAGTTTGACGACAGGATGCGGAGTGTAGAACTCGCCTCCCTTCTTGCCCGCATCGTCAGCGAACCACTCAATAAGTTTCTCATAAGCACGGCCGAGCAAATCCGGCTCTGAAAGAGAGGTGTTGGACAGGTCCAGATAGGAGAAGTGCCTGATTAGAAGGGACAGCACCTTTTCCTTATTTTTCTCATCACCCAGACGCGATTCGGAGTTGAAATCGACATTGATGAGCACGCCCTGCATGGACGGGTTCGCGTCTTCAATCGCCGCGCAGGCTTTGTTCAGGTGATCGCCGATACTGGTTGTCAGCTTCTGGATTTGGCTCCAGCGTCCACGCTCGGGCACGAAGAATTCATGCTCGTCCGGATCGCTGTATGCGGTCTCGGCCGTCAGCCCCTGTTTAATGCATTCGCGCACTTCTTCCTCGAATCGGTCAGAAAGTCGCTTCAGAAATAGAAACCCGAAGATGTAAATCTTGTAGTCCGAACTATCGATGGAGCCACGCAGGATGTCCGCCGATCTCCAGAGATGGTTGAACAGTTCGTCTTTGGTCAGCTTAGGCATCGTTCTTCCCGGTTTTCTTGATTGACGAATAGGCGTGCCTCCATGACGGCACGTGCAAGGGAGCGGCGGATTTCGGCGGCCTCGATAGCTGTGCGATAAGCGACCTGCGCTTCGATTGCGAACGCGGCAATACGGCGCTGCTCATCGAGGGTCGGTAAGCTGACTTCGAGGTTCTTGATGTCCTTGGCGGACAATGACAGCAACGTGGTCGCGCCACGCCGTAGCACTTCAATCTTTGGCCGGTAGGCATCGCTTGAAAGGAGTGCGAATAGCGCACCCCCCACCACTCCGGCGCCGGGCCGTATGACGATGATGTTGCCACTTGCGATGGCTCCATCCGTCTCAGGTCCGACAAGGCCGACCTTCAAGACGGTGCCACGCCCGGTCAACAATACGTCATTCATCTTGACCACATTAGCCAACGCACGCGTCGGGGAGGCAAATCCCACCAGTTCGAGTTCGGCAGTAGGCGCCACGCCAGTATCCTGAAGGTGGCGCACGCCGATAACGGGCAGCTTCTCGCCAGGCCGTTCCAAGCTGTCTTCCCGGGATACGCCGACGCCAGCGAACACTTCGGCGATATCCCCAAGGCGGGTCGTCGAAGGTATGAGAGGGGATCCGTTCATGTACGCAAAGTATCAGACGTATCATGCTACGTCAAGGGCATTTTGGTTCCTCTCGCCAGAACGTATTAGGCTACGTTACGCGGTTGGCAGAATTTCGGTTGACATGTTCAGCGTTGGGCGTCATCTTGAGGATGTCAGACTTGAGTCTGGCATCAACAACTAACCGATTGAGGTTTCAAATGACTGCACGAGCCGAGCCCAGCGGGCAGGCACTCACCGAGTCCGACGCGGCGTTGATCCGCGGCATGATCCTACGGGGCGATCGTCATCACGACATCGCAGCGTTCTTCGGCGTCAATCAGGGCCGGGTCGCTGAGATTAAGGAAGGCTGCCGGTTCGCTGGCATCGCTCCGGCCGATCCTGATGAGCTGCCGCCTAGGGGTCCGTATCTCGCCCCGAAGGTAACATGGATGGAAAACCGGCTGACCTAAACCGACCAGCCGGATCCCAAATACCAGGGCCGAAGCCCGCTAGGCATGCTTGAACACCATTACCCTAGCTGGCCCCTCCTTAAAGATCAATGACCCGACGCTTCGGACGGGCCATTTCAATCTATGAAAGGGTAGCCGCCATGGCTGACTATAGAATCGACTGCATTAACAAACCGAACCGCAGCAGTACCCACGATCACATCACTCATGCGGGTGGACCTAACGCCAATGGTGGGCGCTGGAAGGACACCGTTCCAAATATTGCGCGGTCCATCGAGCAGGGGACTCATAGGTTCTACACAAACGAGGGCGGGAAGACCGCCTGGGTCGGTGTCAGGACCAGCACGAACGGCAACAAATTCATTCAGACCTATGCCGATGGGGTTTGGAAGGACAACCTCCTCGCCTTGAACGAATGTAGCTAACCGACCTTGTTGATCCGCCGAGCTACGGAATCTCGCGATAGCATCGCGGGATTCCCCTCTGAGTGCGCATTTACGACGCCTACATCGGTTTCCACCCCAGACCGTCTGTGACGGCACGACTGGTACCTTAAGCGTGAAGCGCCCAACGGTAAGATGGCTCTGTGTGGGCAGCTTCGGGACGTGTCTAGCCCACCCACGCATACCCCATATCCCGCCGTGCTAGCGCTACGCATATTTCGCGTTTTTCAGCTGCGGCGCAGCTACACGGGCGCGCGACCCCTCCCTGCATGCGACCACAAAACGTGAACAAATTCAGCGCGTTGCACAGGCCGCCGATTCGTGGCACAGTCAGCTTGCAACTGATGATGTGTGCTGACGCGCGGTAAACGCCGCCTTCATGACGCAGTGCTTCAGACATAACAACCAATGCGCAAGCTAGGTTTAAAAGTTCTGCAGAGCGCCGCCGGTCGCATTTTAACCCTGAATGGAAACAGGGCGGAGATGCACGGAGCAGCGCTCTTTTGTTGCTCTGTGCTCTCCGCTGATCGGAGAGTGTTATGGAGAATTCACCCTGTAGCGGTCCTTCAGCGCCGGAAAAGCTGATCAATGTCCAGACAGCAGCGAAAGCGTTGGGCGTCCATACGTGGGCACTGCGTCGAGCGATAAGCTCTGGAGTGGTACCAGCCTATACCCCGTTCAACTCGCGGAAGCTGGTCAAGCTGTCCGAGGTTGTCGCCTTTATCGAGGCATCCCGTCAGGGAGGGGTCGAATGATGCGCAAGCCCCATTCATTCCCGAACTACGACGATCCCATCGAGTGGCTGACGCCGCCGGAATACTATCATGCGCCGTTGCAAACCGGGGACCATATCATCCCGGTCGCGGCGAACGTATCGAGGGTGACGTTCAGGGTAAAGACCGGCCCGAACGGACCGTCGATCATCGTGATTGTGCGGCGCGGAGGCGTGTGATGGTCGATCTACAAAGGACCTGACAGAGCCTTGCGCGGCTCGAACCCGAGCCGCGCGCCTTCTCCCGACAACCTAAGACGTCCCGCCGGGCCTTGGCACGGAACGGGATCGGCTTGTTCAAAATCAAAGGCACACGATGTCCAAAGATCACCCTATTCCCAAAGGCAACACCGATGAAGCGCTTGAATTCCTCGAGCACATGTTCTCCGGCTTGCCTCGTCACCTCGTCGCCATCGATCCGAAGGGACGCGTCACGGCTCGTACCTTTTCTCCGGACGAAATCGACAAGATGCGCGCGTGGATCGACGCACGGCAAGGCCTGAGCAATCTCTATTTCCACGTCAATGCTTTACGACCCGGAATTACAAACAAGAAAGCTGCTAAGGACGATGTGGCGACCGCGCTGCGTTTGCATTCCGACATAGACGATACGAACGCGGAGGAGCGTGTTCTCAAGTTCACACCGCCCCCGAGCGTCGTCGTGTTCTCCGGTGGCGGGTACCACCCTTACTGGAATCTCGCGCAGCCGACCGGCGATCTGTTGCGCGTCGAAGCCAGCAATATGGCAATCGCAAAAACCCTCGGCGGCGACAACTGCCACAACATCGACCGCATCCTGCGCCTGCCGGGAACGGTGAACATCCCTAATGCGAAGAAGAAGCGGGCGGGACGCAAGCCGACACTTGCTCGGGTCGTGAAGGCAGACTGGTCACTTCGCTATTCACTAGACGAATTCGCGCAGAGCGACGAGCCGACGACAACAGGGCCGGACGGTGCGGTTGCTCAAGACCTGCCCGTGGTGCTGGTGGGCTTGGACGAGCTTCCATTGTCGGTGCTGCCGGTTACACGGACACTCATCGAACTGGGCGACGATCCTGAGCGTCCGCGCGACGGTGCCACTCCGCGCTTTCGCTCCCGCAGCGAGGCGGTGTACCGCGTCGCCTGCGATCTGGCTCGCGCAGGCTGTCCGGTAGGAATCATTGCGGGCGTGCTCATCAATAAGGCCTTTGGCATCTCGCGCTCGGTACTGGAGAAGAAAAGGCCTGTTCATTACGCACAACGACAGGCGCGGTCCGCTTTGGCCGCAGTGTCGGATGGCTGGCCCGACTACGATAGGAACGGCGGCCTGAGGATAACGATGCGGAATACTGCTGTCGCACTCCAGAAGCTTGAGCTCAGCTTCTCCCACGATTTGTTCCGGCATCGAAAGGTCGTCAACGGCACCTTGCTTGAAGAGCAGCAGGGGGAGATCAGTGATGATGCCTGTGCAATGTTGCGCGCCGCTATCATCGAGTCGTTCGGGTTCGACCCCAAAGCTGAGAACGTGCGCGATGCGGTGACGCAGCTTTGTCTGGAACACACCTTCCACCCGATCCGACAAATGCTTGATGCGCTCACTTGGGATGGCGTTCCCCGTATCGACGGATGGCTGACCACCTACATGAGGGCCGATGACACACCGCTCAATCGTGCGATTGGTCGGATCATGCTCATCGCGGCGGTGAGGCGCGTGCGGGAGCCCGGCGCAAAGTTCGACACCATCGTGATCCTCGAAGGCAAGCAGGGAACAGGTAAATCGACCGCGCTGCGAATCCTAGCCGGCCCTAACAACCACTCTGACAACGAACTTTTGGTGCTCGACACAAAAGCACAGATGGAAGCGATGGAGGGCGTCTGGATTTACGAGCTCAGCGAAATGTCCGGGCTCAACAGGGGCGAGGTGGAGCGGATGAAGGCGTTCGCATCCCGCGACGTTGATCGTGCTCGCATGTCCTATGGCCGCTTCTCGGAGGCACGAGGCAGGCAGACTATCTTTGTCGGTACCACCAATGAACACAAATACCTGAAGGACCGTACTGGCAATCGCCGCTTCCTCCCTGTCAGGACCGGCGTAATCGATCTAGAGGCGCTTCGGCGCGACCGAGACCAGCTCTGGGCCGAGGCCGCGCGCCTTGAGGCACAAAACGAGAGTATCGTCCTGCCACAAGGGCTTTGGGCGATCGCTGCCGCCGAGCAAGAGGAGCGACTTGAAGACGACCCGTGGCAGGAGAAACTCGCCACTGTCCGAGGCAGGGCAGCAGGCGACGAGGCGCGAGCTTTCACAGCCGAACTGCTGGGCGAGTTGCTGGGAATCCCCATCGAGCGGCAGCACAACGGCCACGGCAAGCGGCTAACGGCGTTGATGCGCCAACTCGGCTGGGAGCCAGGCAAGTTCAAGGTAGCCGGCAAAACTCTACGAGGGTTCCACCGCCCCAAGCCTGATGGACACGTCGATGACAACTCCCCGATTAACGCTGTTCAAAACTTCTAGGAGGTGGCAGTGGCGGCGGTGGCACGTGCTGTATGAACTCCCGGTGTGCAGCAGTGCGCCCAGGCGGCCGTGCTGGGCCGCCACTCAGCGCGCCCACCGGCCGCCCATGGGTGCCACCGCCGCCACCGCCACCCGGGAGCCGCGCACGCTGAATTCCTCTGCTGCGAGCGCGCGGGCTGGCGGCGGGGCCGCTACGCTGTGCGGGCAGCCGGAACATCGCCTCGTCGTTGGGGCCGCAGCTGCCACCGCTTTCGCGACCGCGATTTCAACCTCGGTGGCCGAAGAATCCGAGATATCCGGGGCCGCGTCGTCTCGCGGCTTCGACCTTTCCCAACATGCCGAGGTTACGTGTCTGGTTACAGTTCGGGCCGTTTCACGGCCTCGATGGCTGCTCCGGCGATTACTTGTGCCGGTTACTGACGCGTGTTTTCGTTCCCGCTTTTTTTCCTTTTGGACGAGCAACGCCATGACTGACTTCAACGTTTCCATCACGACCGCAACGCGTCGCCGCAAGCTGCGCGGCGGTAAGGTCGCACTTTATCCGCAATATTACTGTGAGTATCGCGAGCCCCTGACACAGAAGCGCCGCCGCCGCGCGTTTAACCGCAAGAAGGACGCCGAGGCGTTCCGGAACTCGTTACTGCTGAAGGTCGCAGAAGGCAGCTACATGGATGAGCGCAAGGCCCCAACCGTTGCGCAGGCCATCGAGCACTGGCTTGAGACCAAGGAAGGCAACGTCAAGTCATCGACGCTGATGGGCTACAAGGTGGTGGTGTATGGTGCACTCCGGGGGCCGTTGTTGATCGGCACTCAACAGGAACGCGCCGACTTCACCGAGACCGGCACTCCACCCAAGAACGCCCGCTTCATCAAATTGCTCGGGGATATCAAGCTGTCGGAGCTGACAACTGCCATGATTCGCGTCTGGCACAAGACCGTCACGGAGCAGTGCGGCAGCTACACCGCCAATCGGGCCAAGTCGCACCTCAAATCGATCCTGGCACTGGCTGAGGAAGACTTTTCCATTCGCGCGCCGTCGATGCCGACCGGGCTGGCGCGGGCGCGCCACAAGCTCAAGAAGGCAATCCTGACCACCGAGCATATCGCCAAGCTCATCGCAGCCGCCAAGAACGATCTGGAGCAAGGTATCTATTATGCCTTCGCTTTTCTCGCCGGCACTCGCCCTTCCGAGCAGTTGGGCCTGCTGTGGTCCGAAGTGGATTTCGATAAGAACGTGATCCGCATCCGGCGTATTCAGGAGCGCGATGGCTCGCTGACCGAGATGACCAAGACCGAGGCTGGCACCCGCGAGATCCCGATGAGCGCCGTGCTACGCGAGATGCTGCTGGCATGGCGGGTTCGCTGTCCAAGGGCAGGTAAGGAACTGCACCGAGTCTTCCCCGGCCCAGGCCGGCTACAGGAATGGCCGAAGCCACGGATCGGCGGTGGCGGTCCGCTGCTCTATCAAAACTTCCGCAAGCGTTACTGGGCCCCGGTCTTCAAGGCGCTCGGCCTGCCCTATGTAACGCCACACTCTGCGCGGCATTCGTTCATCTCGACCCTGCAGGCGCAGGGCATCGAGATCGGCCTTGTGGCGCAGATCGCTGGCCATGCGAACCCGACAGTGACGCTCGGCCACTACACCCAGGCCGTTCGCGACGGCAGTGCAGCGATCGCCGCGCTCGACCGCGCCTACAGCGGCTAGGCCTATGCAGCCCACCGGCCACGCCGCGCCACGGGGACCGTACGCTCAGCGCTGTGGGTACGGCAGCCGGCCAGCCGGCCCGCACCGCCGCTGGTGGCGCACGGCTGCGGTGCAGGCCTGCCACATGGCAGCCGTCTCTAACATGCTGATATCGCTCATATAATTGTGCCTACGCTCTCGCCGTGTTTTACTGTCCTGTTGGACAGTAGGGAGAGATCGATGCACATCCTGATCAGGGACAAGCGGACCGGCAATGAGGAATGGATGCCGCTAGAAGCCGCTGCGGAAGTCATGGAGCTCGACCCGACCGAGGTTGAGTGGGCGCTGGAAGAGTTCGGCGAGTGCGAGTCGGTCCATCACGTCGCCATCGAGCCGGAATAAGCCGCCGCCACCACACAGCTGCGCCTCCCCGATGCGGCGGTCGTCTCTCGATCGCCGCATTTTCGTATGTGCGTCATTTCTCCGGGCGCGCGCCCCGACCCTCCCCCTTGCCAGCAGCAATAGTACAATAGGCAACGGGACCCATTTGTCCCTCGTAAAGGATCGACAGCGAATACGCGCTACGCGCTACGCCGACTGTTACTCGATCCGATAGTCGACAGAGGTGGGCGACACGTGGATAACTCGCAGCGTTCTACCTTCGACCGTCACGCTTTGACCCTTCCCGAGCGCGATCTGGATCGGCCGCGCCGCAGTTGCGTATTGGGATGAGCCACGCGGTGGAATGTATTGGAAGGAGGTCGACGTCGCGGTCGCCGAGACAGGAGTTCCGCCGATCGTGCCGTTCACGCTGGTATTGGTGGTGTTCGGCAGAATGAGTGGCGTCTCGCTCATCGTGGTGGCATTGCTCTCGACTGTTACGTCCGACCGTTCGAACACTGCCTGACCACCGTGTGTGCCGAGATAGCGGACTGTCGTGTGCCCGGCATCGGTGGTGCGGCCAAACAGGTCGGCCTTGCCAACGATGTTGGGGAGGGAGCGCCGGGACTGGAAGTTCATCACGAGATCGCCGGGGCCTGCAGACAGGACTGTGCCGTTGGCGGGGGTTAGCAAGGATGTTTTTGTCTCAACTGGCGTGCAGGCGGCGAGGGCCATCCCAGACAAGAATAGTGCCGTGTGCGCGTATTTCATATTCCGGTGCATGGCAGCGTAACCTATTGAAACATTGTTATTATCCCGAAAAATCACGCGTGAACTTCGCTGTCAATTATTGGCATTGCACCGCGAGACCGGCCGACATATCGCCCGGCAATGAAGTCCTCGCCCCAGCGTCCGCAAGCCTCTGTTGCGGCAACGGCCAGCCTCGCAGGGCTCTCCGGATGGACAACAAGGAAAAAGACCACGTGGGCGGTGGTGAACGTCCAGAGCAGGGCGCCAGGCGCGACGCTTCGCAGGCGCTCGATACAAGAGGCCAGAAAGGCTCGACGCTCGACCCTGGGAAAGTGCTGGTAAATCAGCAGAGATTTCCCCGATGCGTAGAAGGCACCCACCTCGTCCAGGTACAGGTATTTGGATGAATTCTTGCGGCCCTTCGGCAGCGATGTCTCCAAACCGTTGTCCGGATCGAAAAAGACGAGATCGGTATCCTGGAACACCGCCAGGCAACGTTCTATACAGGCAGTCCGGGCCGAAAGCTCATCCGGCAACAGTTCGTTGAAGTAGGCCGCGCCTGGAATGGCGCCGCTGTCCTCGATGGTTTGCAGACGGCGGCGATCCGGCTCGTCAGCGGCGTGCGCCAAGGTGTCGAATAATTCCGGGTCGAAGTGGCGATGCCGTTCAGGCTGATCGAGATAGCCCAGCTTCCTGCCGTCAGAGCTTCCGTCTGAAGGTGTCAACATCCAGCAAACTCCAATGCCATTAGCGCTGTCCCACGACAGCGCCCTTAGCAACGCATATTTCCGGTAGTCGCTGATGTCCCCGACGTACTGATGCTTCATGCGCCCGAATCCCCGTTCGGGCGACAATGTCATAATACCCTAATTTGGGGTACTCCGAATTCGGGTTCTATTGAAGCGCTGGTCTTCCGAACTGGCGCTTCCGTTGTCCTCAATTCGCTCCGATCTCTACCGCAGAATGATCGAACTTCTTGTAGAAGCGCGAAAGGAAGCTGGCGTCACCCAGGTCGAGCTTGGAAAACGCCTTGGTGTCCGTCAGACATTTGTGTCGAAATTTGAGCTAGGCGAGCGGCGACTCGATGTGGCGGAGTATATTGATGTGTGTCGAGCCATAGGCACGGATCCGTGCCAAATCATGCGGGCGGCCGACGTACGTTGAGCGCCATGAGATGGTGATGGAGACACTCGCGGCGCAAGAGCGGGCGAGCGGCGCCGGATTGTACGTGCCGGCGGAAGCGCAAAAACGCCAAGGCTACCTACTGGCCTTGGCGTTTCGACTTCTGACGGTTTTACACCGATTGGTTAGTCTGCGGTCTGAGAGAGGGGCTCATCGCCTTCTAGTTCCCATTCATCCGTAACATCCATGATCGGCTCGTCATCAAGACTTTTTGCTTCTTCCACCAGACGACGGGCATCGGCGTTTGCACCATTGGCCCGACGATGCGTCACACTCCACAGGACGAGCTCATCATCGATCTGGGTCAGTTCTTCACGCCATGCCGCACAGGCACGCTGATCAACACCCTTCGTTTCGACAAGCGCACGCCCGTCATCTCCCTCGACACTTCTTAGATTGTCGAAAGCTTCGGTCAATGCCGTGATCGCATTAGCCATGGCGCTTACGGCGTTGTGGTAGCGGTCGGTCGGCGTATCCCCGGGTCTGCGTGCCCGCGCTTTCCCGGCAGGCGGGAATTCTCCCCGCAAGTAGATGTCATTGACCATCTGGTCGCCGGCGTCGCCCTGCACCTTGATTGTACCGTCGTCAGCGACCGCCCGAATATGACGACCCTCGGCAAAATCTCTCAAGGCTTGGCCGAGCTGGTAGACGCCCTGAACGTTCTGTCGCATGGCGTCAAGGACTTCACCCGGCGTCCGCCGATCGGGCTGATCATTGTTAGCCGAGCCTCGGTCGGCATTTAGCCTGCCCGAAACAACAAGGGGATAGGCCGCGCGGACTGCAAGTTCGAGAGAAGCTGGGCCCCTCTCATCAACCGATCCATTGGCGATCGATTGATGGACCTCGGACAGTGCCGCGTTGACCAAGGTGTCAGTGTCACGGGAAGTGCTCTGCCAAACTTGGCTATGCACCGATTTTCCGAAAGCGAACCGAAGATAACGGCGCACCTGGTCTGCTTTTGAAGGGTCACCCGCGACCGCTCGAAGCACAAGCGCCGTAGCAAGGTCGTTCAGAAGCTTTGTGCCAATTCGCTTCCGCGTGGACTGGCTCGTAACGGCGACACGAATGGCAGTGCGGAAACGCTGATCGGGGTTCGTCAGCAAACCAACAATTTCGGCTGCCCGAATCGCTGGATCATCCGAGAGGTGGGCAGCGCGCGCCTCTGCTCTCGTGCAAGAGCCGGCGTAGTAGGCATGCTGAATGCTAGTTATCAAACTCCGACGATGCAATTCATCGAGAACTTCATCGGCAAGAGATTCATTTTCTGGACCTTCCCCCCAAGGGGTCGGGGGGTCGACATGGCGCAGCGCGACGATCGACTTAACCGCTGTTGGAAACCCTGTAGTCCCTGAGTGATAGGGTACAAATCCAACCAAGATCAAAGCAGGAATGCGCTCGCACCTCAGCGTGTCGAGGGTCTGTTTGTCAGCTCCGCGCTCATACTCTTCGTTGAGTTTACGGATGTGGCCCCGGAATTTTGTATCCTGGTCATCGTATGGCACGTCGGACGATCGAATGCCGAGTATCTCATGTGTGGCCGTTACGCGGGACGACCCGTCCACAGTAGTGAGCGTCGTAACCGGTTCTATGCCGTCATCATGGTTATATGTCATCGCGACCAGATAGACGGATTCCATGACGCCCTGGGAAGCAATCGAATCCTTCCAGTTGTTGTTTGCGAGCACATATCCTGCCGCCTGCTGAGAGGCCCAATGCAGATGCTCACGGCTCTCAATTTGGACCGCCAGCTCAGCGATCTCGGGACCCACACCTGATGGGGTGCGGGGCTCTGGCACCGGCCGGAACTTTGAATCCTCAGCACCTTTCCCAGGTTCAACTGCGAAGGGGTGCCGACGAGACGGGAGCGTGCGTGGGTTGCGGGCATCTGGCATGATCCGGCGAGCCCACACCGCAGTTCGAATCCCAAGCAGGGTTCCGCCAGGCACGGCGATGGATTCAACAGTCGGGTCAGCAGTATCATTGATGGACTTTCGTACCGCAGCCGGATCCACAACAGCGTTCGAGATAGCTGCTGCCGCCGCTTCGGACAGGCCGAATGCCTCTTGCAGTTTTTCTGCAAGGGTTTGGCGGGCCTTTGCGTGCGCGTACTCAGGAAGTTTTTCCGCAGGACGCGGGAGAACGGTATATTCTTTTGTGCTAGTGATGTTCATCTTAATGGTCCTTGGCTAGGCGATCGAGACTGAACTCGTCAAAAACCCGATCGCAACACGAGGTTGACGATCCGAGGTGCCAAGGACACTAGGTCCGTGCGCATCCTCCTTCCGCTTACCAGGAAAATCCCGGCGTCACCGAAGGCGGCAACAAGACTGAAACGTCTTCCCAAGGCGTACGAAACATATCGGGCCATGCCTGAGTTGTTTCGCGTAACCGCCCTCCAACACGATCGAAGGAGGTGGACGACGCGCATTCCTGCGTCGCGGTGTTCCGGAGATAGCGCAGATTTGAACTATTATCAATCCCCAGCATGCCTTTGCGCGAAGTTCGGATTTCACGCCGCGTCGAATCCGCAAACTGATAACCGCGAACCGGTAACCGCGCGGTGACCACGACCTTCCGCAGCCTGAAGTCGCCGCGATCTCTGGCCGGCCCAAAATGCGAAAAAGCCGCGGCGAACCGCGGCTTTTCGATGCTTGATTCCCTGGAAGGAAACTGGAGCGGGTGAAGCGATTCGAACGCTCGACCCCAACCTTGGCAAGGTTGTGCTCTACCCCTGAGCTACACCCGCTCACACGGCCCTTGGCCGCAAGCCGGGCCTATATGGCTGAAGAGCGCGGCGATTGCAACAGGGAAATCGCAGCCTTTTTTGACGCAACGTGGTGATGCCGGCGAGACTTGCCGGCAAAGGGTCGATTTGTGCGCCCTGGCGCGCGGTGGTCTTGTGTCGGGCGCCTCATTGGCCGTAAACGGCATGGCTGGAAACCAGCCGAAGAAGAACCCAATGCCAAAGACCGAAGCCGAGCTTCTTGCCTTTCTCGCCGAACTCGGCATCGCCGTTTCGACGAGACGCCACCCGCCGCTCTACACCGTCGCCGATTCGCAGGCACTGCGCGGCGAGATCACCGGCGGCCACACGAAAAACCTGTTCCTGAAGGACAAGAAGGATAATTTCTTCCTCGTCACCGTCGGCGAGGACGCCGTCGTCGATCTCAAGCAGATCCATCAATTGATAGGCGCCGCCAGCCGTGTTTCCTTCGGCAAGCCGGAGATGCTGATGGAGCTGCTCGGCGTCACGCCGGGCGCGGTCACCGTCTTCGGCGTCATCAACGATACGGCAAACAAGGTCAGGCTGGTGCTCGACAAGGATTTGATGGACCATGCCGTCATCAACGCGCATCCGCTGACCAATGAGGCGACGACATCGATCGCGGCGGCCGATCTCATCAGATTCGTCGAGGCAACCGGGCATGATGCTGCTATCTTGAAAGTCTCGGCATGATCGCCACATGGATGGCGAAACCGACTTCCAATTGAAGACATTGCGCCGGCCCGCTGTTCGGCGGCGCACCGAAAGGGTGACGAGATGAGCGACAACAATCGGTTTGGCGGATCATTCGGCAGCAATGGCGGCCAGTATGCCACCACGGTGCAGTATGGCGGAACCGAACCCGCGCGCGCCAACGCCGCGCTTGGGGAGGCGGTCCCTGTAACCGGCGACATTATCAAGGACACGACGACCGCGGCCTTCGCGGCCGACGTCATCCAGGAATCGCGCCGCCAGCCGGTGCTGATCGATTTCTGGGCGCCGTGGTGTGGGCCCTGCAAGCAGCTGACGCCGCAGCTGGAAAAGGCGGTCAAGGCGGCCGGCGGCAAGGTCAAGCTGGTCAAGATGAACATCGACGATCATCCCTCGATCGCCGGCCAGCTCGGCATCCAGTCGATTCCGGCGGTCATCGCCTTCAAGGACGGTCAGCCGGTCGACGGCTTCATGGGCGCCATCCCCGAAAGCCAGATCGTTCAGTTCATCGACAAGGTCGGCGGCAAGGGCAATGGCGCGCCGGCCGTGGCCGAGGCGATTGCCGCGGCGACCGAGGCGCGCGACGCCGGCGATATGCAGGCCGCCGCCGACATCTATGACGCCATCCTGGCGCAGGCGCCCGAGACCATCGAGGCGATCGCCGGACTGGGCGAGATCCTGTTCGGGGCTGGCGACAGCGAAGGCGCCGAGGCGCTGCTGGCAACCGCACCCGAGGCCAAGAAGGACGCGCCGGCGCTTGCCGCGCTGCGCGCCAAGATGGCGCTCGCCGCACAGGCGGCGGAACTGGGCAACCCGGCCGAGTTCGAGCGCCGGCTGGCCGACAATCCCAACGACCATCAGGCGCGCTTCGACCTGGCCATGATCCAGAACGCGCGAGGCGAGCGCACGGCGGCGGCGGACAATCTCCTGGCCATCATCAAGGCCGACCGCACGTGGAACGAGGACGGCGCCAAGGCGCAATTGCTGCGTTTCTTCGAAGCCTGGGGCATGACCGACGAGGCGACGCTGGCCGCCCGGCGCAAATTGTCGTCGCTGCTGTTTTCCTGAGCCCGAGGCCGTTTCGTCGCACGGGCTTGCGGGCGGCGCCGACTGCGCCAGATTAGAAAGCTGGCTTCGGCGGGCCGATGGCCCTGGCAGGCAAAGGCGGATCGGGCGTGAACGCGCACTATGTCTTTGTTTTTATGCATGTCGTTCTCCCAAAACCGAGGTCACTTTTGGGCGACATGCGTTGTGAAGCGATCGGAGGAATGAGGTGCAAGCGGGAAACGCGCATTACCGGCTCGCCAAGGATCTGCCGTCAGCGATCCCGATCTTTCCGATCGAGGGAGCGCTCTTGCTGCCCGGCGGCCGCATGCCGCTCAACATCTTCGAGCCACGCTATCTGCAGATGGTGGATCAGGCGGTGGCCGGCTCGCGGCTCATCGGCATCATCCAGCCCAGTCTCGACGGCGCGCTGCGCGAGGATGGCGAGCCGGAGCTGTGCAATGTCGGCTGCGCCGGCCGCATCATCGCCTTTTCCGAGACCGGTGATGGCCGCTACCTGATCTCGCTGCAGGGCGTGTGCCGGTTCCGCATCGGCCAGGAGCTGACTGTCAAGACGCCGTTTCGCCAGGTCAAGCCAGCGCCATTCCTGGCCGATCTTGGTGACGACCAGGCGGCGAACGAGATCGATCGGCCGGCGCTGCTCAAGGCGTTTCGCGCCTATCTGCAAGCCAATGATCTCGAGGCCGACTGGGAAAGCGTCAGCCGCGCCGAAAACGCCATGCTGGTCAATGCGCTGTCGATGATGGCGCCTTACGGGCCGGCCGAGAAACAGGCGCTGCTCGAGGCCGCTGACCTGAAGACAAGGGCCGAGACGCTGATCGCCATCACCGAAATGGCGCTGGCGCGCGAGAACGAGGATTTTGGCTCGAGCCTGCAATGAGATGGGTCGGCAGTTGGTTGAGGGGAGGCCGTGATGGCGGCGGATGGACGTGACGGAAGGAAGGTCAGTGTCGACCCGAAGCTGCTGGAGCTTCTGGCATGCCCGCTGACCAAGGGGCCGCTGGCCTGGGATCCGGAGCGGGGTGAACTGGTCTCGCGGGTCGCCAAGCTCGCCTATCCGGTACGCGACGGCATCCCGATCATGCTGCCCTCGGAAGCGCGGACGTTGTCGGCGGAGGACGTTTTGCCCGTAACGCCGCCGCGGCTGAGCGGGCCGAGCTGAGTGGCGCAGAAGCACTCCTTTTCGTCGTCATTCCAGGGCGAAGCAGCCGCGAAGGGCGTGGCGAAGACCCTGGAATCCATGCCGCGACACAGGTGACATGTGAAGCGGGCCAAAGCCGGGTGCCTTTCCTCTCGGGAAGCCATGCTGGACCGTGGCATTCTTTACCAGACGTCACGGCATGGATCCTCGGGTCTCCGCGACGTCGCTTCGCTCCTGCTCCGCCCGTGGATGACGAAGGTAAGGCTACTGAAAATTACGCCCCTTGGGCATGACCCTTTCCGCTTCTTCCGACAGCGTTGCCAGGTCCTGGCCGACCGGCGCGTTCCGTCGTGCGGGTTGGCTGGAGCGCCCCGGACCTTCCCCGGAGGCGTGTCGTGTGGCAGGCGGGCCGGCCGCGCTGACCTTCTCCAGCAGGACGGTCAGCCAGGGTGTCAGATCCTCGATCTTTTCCGCGACGATATGGATGACACCGGATTCCGACTGCAATTTCCCGCTGACCTTCACGAACCGCGCGCCCATGACGATAGGGCGGAAGCGGGTAAAGGTTCTCTCCCAGAAAATGACATTGGCGACAGCCTTGTCGTCTTCCAGCGTCAGGAAGATCGCATTGCCCTTGCCGGGGCGCTGGCGCACCAGCACCAGACCGGCAACCGAAACCCGCCTGCCGTCGCGCACGGAAGGCAGGTTGGCGTTGGGGATGATGCCGGCCCGGTCGAGCCGCTCGCGCAGGAAGGCGACCGGATGCGCCTTTAGCGACAGGCCGAGCGAGCGGTAGTCGTGGATGACATGCTCGCCGAGCGGCATTTTGGGCAGCTTCGTCTCGGGTTCCAGTTCGCGCAGGCGCAGCGCCGGCTGGTCGAACAGCGGCAGCTTTTCGGCCGCACTCTTGCCGTCGAGCGCACGCACCTGCCAAAGCGCGGCACGGCGGTCGAGGCCGAGCGAACGGAAGGCATCGGCCTGCGCCAGCCTCTCGATCTCGCCGACATCGAGGCCGGAGCGCAGCCAAACGTCCCGGACGGTTTCGTAGCCTGCACCGCGCCGCGCGACGAAAGCCTCCATGCGTTCCTGGGAAAGTCCCTTGATCTGCCGGAAGCCGAGCCGCACCGCATGATCCGTCTGGACGACACCGCGCATTTCGGCATGGCGCGGCAGGATGCGGGCCGGATCGAAAGGCGCCTTTTCGAGGATGCAGTCCCAGACGGAATAATTGACGTCGACCTCGCGGATATCGACGCCATGGTCGCGCGCGTCGCGCACCAGCTGCGCCGGCTGGTAGAACCCCATCGGCTGCGAGTTCAGGATCGCGGCGCAGAACACGTCGGGATAGAAGGTCTTGAACCAGCATGAGGCATAGACGAGGAGCGCAAAGGAGGCGGCATGGCTTTCGGGAAAGCCATATTCGCCAAAACCCTCGATCTGCTTGAAGCAGCGCTCGGCGAACTCCTTTTCGTAGCCCCTGCCCGTCATGCCGTCGATCATCTGCTGGCGATAGTTGCCGATGGTGCCGGTGCGCTTGAAAGTGGCCATGGCGCGGCGCAGTTCGTCGGCCTTGCCTGGCTTGAAGCCACCGGCGACGATGGCGATCTTCATCGCCTGCTCCTGGAACAACGGCACGCCGAGTGTCTTGCCGAGGATCTCTTTCAGTTCCGGCTTGGGATACTCGGGTTTTTCCTTCTCCTGCCGACGGCGCAGATAGGGATGGACCATGTCGCCCTGGATCGGACCGGGCCGCACGATCGCCACTTCGATGACCAGATCATAGAAAGTGCGTGGCCTGAGCCGAGGCAGCATCGACATCTGCGCGCGCGATTCGATTTGGAAAACGCCGAGTGTGTCGGCACGGCAGATCATGTCGTAGACGCGAGGATCCTCCTTGGCGATTGTATCCAGGGTCAATGGCCTGTCGAACTCGTCCCTGACACCGTAATGAGTCTCAAGCAGGGTGAAGGCACGCTGCAGGCAGGTCAGCATACCGAGCGCCAGAATATCGACCTTGAGGATCTTCACCGCGTCGAGGTCGTCCTTGTCCCATTCGACCATCTTGCGTTCGTCCATCGCCGTCTTGATGATGGGCACGATCTCGTCGAGCCGGTCCCTGGTGATGACGAAACCGCCGACATGCTGCGAGAGATGGCGGGGAAAGCCCATGATCTCGTTGGCGCGCTCCATCACGTGCCGCGATACGGGATCGCTGCGGTCGAGCCCCCCGGCCCGGGCTTCCTTCTCGCCAAGCTCGGATGTCGACCAGCCCCAGATCGAGCCGGACAGGGACGCCCGGACATCCTCCGACAGGCCCATTGCCTTGGAGACTTCGCGCAGTGCCGAGCGGCCGCGATAGCTGATGACGGCGGCGGCGAGCGCGGTGCGCTTGGCGCTGTATTTCGAATAGATGTACTGCATGACCTCTTCGCGCCGCTCATGCTCGAAGTCGACGTCGATGTCGGGCGGCTCGTTGCGCTCTTCGGAAATGAAGCGCTCGAAAAGTGTGTCGATCTTGTCCGGGCCTACCTCGGTGATGCCGATGCAGAAGCAAATGATGGAATTGGCGGCGGAGCCGCGTCCCTGGCAGAGGATGTTCTGGCTACGGGCGAATTTTATGATGTCATAGACGGTCAGGAAGTAGCGCGCGTAGTTCAGGCGTTCGATGAGGGCGAGTTCTTCCTCGATGCGTTTTATGACGCTGGCGGGGACGCCGCCGGGGAAGCGCCTGGCCGCACCTTCCCGCGCCAGCCTTTCCAGCTCGGCCTGCGGACCGAGGCCAGATTCCGTCGGCTCGTCGGGGTAATTGTATTGGAGGTCGCTGAGCGAGAAGGTGAGTTCTTCCTCGAACCGCAGCGTCTCGGCCAGCGCCCGCGGATGCCTGCGGAACAGGCGGGCCATTTCCAGCGGCGGCTTGAGGTGGCGTTCGGCATTGGCGGTGAGTTCCAGCCCGACTTCAGCCACCGGCGTGTTGAGGCGGATCGCGGTCAGCACGTCCTGCAGCGGGCGGCGTTCGGCCGTGTGGTAAAGGACGTCGTTGGTCGCCATCAGCGGGATGCCGGCAGCCTCGGCAAACGCCGCCGCCTGCTCGATCCGGAAATGGTCATTGCCGGCATAACAGGGCGAGACGCCAAGGCGCAGGGCTCCGCCGAAACGGTCCTTGAGCTGGCGGAGCAAAGCGAGGCTGTCTTCCGCGCCCGCCGTCAGATCCGGCAGCACCGCCAGCGACATCCGGTCTCCCCATTCGAGCAGGTCGCCGCGCTGGAGAAGGGTGGCGCCCTTCTCGGTCTCGTCGCGCAGATTGGCTTGGGTGAGCATGCGGCACAGATGGCCCCAGCCCGTGCGGTCCCTGGGATAGGCGAGAATGTCGGGCGTGCCGTCGCCAAAGACCAGCCGGCAGCCGGGGTGATAGGAGAGCTTTTCGACCTTGGCCTGCTGCCAGGCGCGCACCACGCCGGCCACCGTGTTGCGGTCGGCAAGCCCGATCGCCGGAAAGCCCAGGAGCTTGGCCGCGACCACCAGCTCCTCTGGCTTGGAGGCGCCGCGCAGGAAGGAGAAATTCGACTGGATGCCGAACTCGGCATAGGGGATGATGGTCAGTGCGTTCATGCGAAGACCCCGTGCATGAACCAGCGCGGCGGGATCTGGGAGACGCTGCCGTAAAGGCCCTGACGGTAGAGCCAGTAGCGGCGGCCGTCGGCATCCTCGATGCGGAAATAGTCGCGGGTCGATGCCGCTGCGTCGCCTGGCGCCTCGCGCCACCATTCGGCGGCGATGCGCTCCGGACCTTCGGCACGCGTCACCCGGTAGAGCGCGCGGCGCCAGCGGAAGTGCCGCGGCGGCCCCTCCGGCATTTCGGTGGCCGGCACCTCTATGGGCTCGGGCGCGCGGAACAGCCGGATCGGCCGCTCCGGCGGGAAAATGGTCATCGGCGCCTGCATCCTGTCCGGCTTCCTCGGCGGCGTGGTCCGGCGCGGCGCTTCGGTGAAAGGAATGATGGCTACGGCGCGTTCCGGCAGATGGCTTTCGACAGCGACGGGCCGCAGGATCGCGCCCTCGCCCAGCCGGGCGCGGATGCGGTCGGCGAACAGCGCGATATCGGCGCCGTCATCGGTTGTCTCGCCCGTCAGATCGGCCTGCGGCATCTCGAAAGCGGCGGCGGCCAACACCGAAAGCCGCACCAGGTCGAAGCCATAGCCGGCATCGATGTCCTGCTCGAGCGCGGCCAGCCTTTCATGGAACAGTTTCTGAATCAGCATGGGTTCGCGCATCGGCCGCGAGGTGCCCAAGGCGATGCGGCTGACGGCGCCGTCGACGCGGAAGAGCAGCAGCGCCAGCGAGCGAGCGCCCTCGCCGCGGCGCTCGAGATCGGTCTTCAAGGTTGTCGCCAGCAGGCCCACCAGCCGTTCGATGTCCTCGGTCAAGGTGACGGGCTCGGCGAGATGCCGTTCGACCGAAAGCGGCGCGACGGGCAGACGTGGCGAGACCGCCTCGTCGAGACGGCCAAGCGCCTGGTCGAGGCGCAAAAGCAGGGAGGCGCCGAAGCGGCGGGCAAGCGGCGCGCGCGGCGTGGCCATGACGGCGCCCGCCGTGCGCAGGCCCACACTTTCCAGGCTGGCGCGGGTTTCCGGTGCTATGCGCAATGCGGCCAGCGGCAAGGGCGCGAGCAGCGCTTCCTCCTCGCCGCCGGCAACGATGCGGTCGCCGCAGAACCGTGCCGCCGCCCAGGCCGCCCCTGGTGTCGGGGCAAGGCCGGCGCGGACATCGAAACCCTGATGGAAGAAGCGCGACAGGATGTCGTCCAGCATGGCACGTTCGCCGCCGAACAGATGGGTGCAGCCGGTGACGTCGAGAAACAGGCCGTCCGCCCCGTCCAGCGCCACCAGCGGGGTGTAGCGGTCGCACCAGTCGGCAAGGCCTTCGAGCAGGCGGCGATCGGCCTCCGGATCGGCTTCGACGATGTCGATCGACGGATGCATGGCGCGCGCATCGGCAATCCCCATGTCGCGCTTCAGGTGCAGCGCCTCAGCCCGCTCGTCGAGGGCCGAGATGCGCTGCGCGTTGCCCTGGCGATGGCTGATCACGAGCGGTGGGTGATCCGACGGGTGGGAACGCCAGGACCGCCCCAGACGCTGCCGCAGGATCCTTTCGGCCGCGAGATAGGGAAACCACAGGGACAAGATCCTCTGTCCGGTGTTGCCGGGCCCGTCTTTCTTCGCCCCATCTTTCGTCGAATACGCGTTCATCGGGGTTCCACTCCAGTGTGAATTGTCCAGGCAGGGCCGTGCGGCTCTTGCCGATGGTGATGGTGAAGGCAGGGCGGCCGATCGAACCGGCGAGCGGCCCGGCGACCGTGGCGCGCGGCAGGGCCGGCGCCGGCGAGACGATGAGGCGGACAGGTGCCGCCGTCGGTTCGGGTTCGGCCGCCTGCCGCAGCAGGAACACCGGCCGCCCGGCACTTATCGCCCTGGCATGCAGCCGCCGCGTCGCGGTCAGGTCCAGCCGCTGCGGGTTGCCGCGAATTTCGAGAATGACGGCGGCGAGCGCCGTCATCCTGGCGGCCTCCTCGGCGACCCACAGCGCATCGAGAAGCCTCGGCGCCTCGGAAAACAGCAATTGCCCGGGCTCGATGCCGAACGAGGCATGAAGCCCCCTGGCATAGGGAAAGCCCGCCTCGCGAAAGATTTCCGTGGTGCCGATCCACAGCACCGGCAGCCCTTGCGCCTGCTTGAGGATCAGGCTGGTGAGCGACAGGGCGAAGCCGGCGACAGCCCCGGCATCGCGGGTTTCCAGGCCATGGATTTCACTCAGCGCGGCTTTCGGCAGGCCGCCGCTCAGGGCGGCATCGAGGCGCTCGACACCAATGGGCAGAAAGGCATCCGGCAAGGCCGCGGCCTTGCCGCGCCGGACGATGGTGAGATCGGCGTTGGACGGGGCATCAGTGCTGGCGTCAGCCCCAAGGGGCGCCGCGACCGGCGCCTGCAGGCGCTCGGGCAGCGTTCCCTCGATCTTCGCGATCTGGCGGCGCAGGGCAAAAACAGTCTCCCGCGCCACGGCGTTCATCGCCATGACGGTCAGCTTCCACTCACAATTGTTCCTGTTATGTTCCCATAGATTCCAGAGGCGACCGGAAGAGTCAAGCAGAGTCAGAAGGAATTTATTCCTTCCAATCCGCGTGATGCGGGCGCGGCGGCCGCTCGATTTGCCTCTACCGGTGCGAAAGCCTATATGCCGGGATCAAAGGATAAAGCATGGCCCGCATCTACAAGACCCGCACCTGGCACGACCAGTTCTCGCCCTCGATGGAGGAATTGGAGTTCCTGGCGCTGGAGTCCTACGCCCATCTGCCGGAGGAATTTCGCAAGCTGACCGGCGAGATCGTCATCCAGATCGCCGAGTTCCCGACCGACGAGATCATGGACGATTTGTCGCTGGAAACGCCGTTCGACCTGCTCGGCCTGTTCGAGGGGCGCGGCATCGCCGAGCGTTGGAACCCGCAGACCGGCGAAGGCCCGAATCGCATCACGCTCTATCGCCGCGCCATGCTCGACTACTGGGCCGAAAACGAGGAAACGCTGGGCGACATCGTCACCCACGTGCTGATCCACGAGATCGGCCATCATTTCGGCCTGTCGGACGACGATATGGAGCGGATCGAGGAAGCTGCGGAGTAACCAACCAACCGGTTCCGCGAAAGAGTTCGAACCACTCGAGATTGGCTTTTTTCGATCAGTTCGATCTTCCGCTGGCGTGGCCGGCGCTTCAGCGACTTCTCACGTTGGATGACGTCCGTGATGTCGAAAAATTCTTCGGACCAGACCAACCCCGTTGTACGCTATAGCGCCTGGTGAAGCGGGAGTCCCTGTCGGGCCTTGTGCTCCGGTATGCGGCGGCCAAGATCGTTGGTAACGCCGATGTACGTCGTGTCGCCCTTCTGGCTCGCCGTTATGTAGACATAGCCGGTCATAGCTTTGGGGTAGCAAGTGTCGGCGCGCGGACAAGCGCCGTTCTGATCCGTTGCACTCTTCGGCCGAGGTCACGGCATGGATCCTAGGGTCTGCGCCGCGTCGCTTCGCTCCTTGCTTCGCCCTAGGATGACGAGGAGAGTGAGGCCCCAGGGCTTTCCCTACCAATCGCTGAGCTTGGTGTCCGGGCCGTATTCCTGGCCGTCGACATCCTTCACCACCGCCTGGCCACAGCGCATCGTCTTGGCTTTCTTGTCATAGGCGTAGGTCGGCGAGCCGAACAGGTGCCAGCCCTTGTTCAGCGCCGCCGTCACCTTGTGGCAGAAGCTGGCGTCGTCCGGGGCAGTCAGAAAGCGGTAGAGTTTCATGGTTCAGGTCCTGTCGTGAACAGCTTAGCCGGATCATGCGCCGATGGCGGCGGCGCCTTCGCCAGCAGTTTTTCGGCCTGCGCCAGATGCAGCCGCTCGACCATCCTGCCGTTCAGGGCGATCACGCCCTTGCCGGCGTTTTCGGCGAGCGCGAAGGCATCCTTCACCGCGCGCGCCTCGGCCACCGCCGCGGCGGATGGCGCAAAGGCGCGGTTCGCCGCGTCGATCTGCGCCGGATGGATCAGGGTCTTGCCGTCGAACCCCATGGCGGCGGCTTCCCCGCATTCCCGGGCGAAGGCCTCGGGGTCGCGAAAATCGTTGAACACCCCGTCAAGCATGTCGAGGCCACCGGCCCGCGCCGCCAGCAGCATCTGCATGAGCCATGGCATGAGATAGCGGCGGTCGGGCGTCGCCAGCACGCCGGTGTCCTTGATCAGATCATTCGTTCCGGCAACGAAACAAGCCAGCCGCGAGCCGGGATCGCGGCCAAGCTCGGCGATGGCGCCGAGGTTGAGCATGGCCTTGGGGGTTTCGATCATCGCCCATAGCTTCACGCTGTCGGGCGCGAAATTGTCGTCCAGCACATCGCCGACCTCGAGCACGTCGCGCGGCGTGTCGACCTTGGGCAGCAGAATGCCATCCGGCTCCGCCTTCGCCATGGCCATCAGATCGTCTGTGCCCCATTCGCTGGAAAGCGCATTGACGCGCACGATCATCTCGCGGCGCCGGCCACCGGTGCCGGCCTCCGGATGGTTGGCGAAAATACCGGCCAGCCGGTCGCGGGCGGCGGTCTTGTCGACCGGGGCGACGGCATCCTCAAGGTCGATGATGACGGCATCGCAGGAAAGCTGCTCGATCTTGGCCAGCGCCTTGTCGTTGGAGGCCGGGACGTAGAGCACCGAGCGGCGCGGGCGATAGGGTTTGGTCGTCATGATCCGATCTATGCCGGTTGCGGCTGGTCGAGGCAAGCCGCCATATGTCCTGCACGGAAACTGCACGCGATTGCCGAAAATCTCCTCGGATCCGCCCTGCCGCCTCCCGACCGACCTGCCAGACAGGCGGCATGCATAAGCCAGTCAAACTCCCGTGGTCCCTGCCTTACCGGCTGCGCAGCGAAGGCTGGTGGCTGGTCGACCCGCCACGCGCGCGGCCTGCGGCGATCCTCATTCCTTTCATCCGCAAACGCCCGCCGACAGCCCGGCTGCAAGTTCTCGGGAAGATCAGACCGTGACGCCACCGTTCACCGCCGCGCCGGGCCATGGCAGCCGCTTGGGCGTCGTCGTGCTGGCCTATTGCGGCCTCGTCTGGATGGGGCTGGTGGCGGCCGGGCTTGCCCTGATCATCGTCCGCATCGCGCTCGGAAAATCCAATGAATGGCTCTCGTCCGCCAATCTTCTGACGCTATCGGCGACGCTTTATGCCTGCTGCTTCATCGATTTCGCGGCAACGATCGCCAATTACAATGTCGACCATTCCCAAAAAATGACCGGACAAGGCATCCCCCTCGACGGCTGGTATCTGGGCTCGCTCGGTCCGGGCGCGTTTCCGGCGCTCGATCGCTTCCTCGATCATCAGGGCAGGACGGCTGGAGCCGGCGCTACACGCGAACTCGCCAGACTGCGTGGCGTCGACGAGGGATGGTACCGCAGCGCCCTGGAAAACTGGCGCGCCTGGAGTTTTCGCGACTGGCGCCTGCTCTTCTATCTCGACAGCAGGGCCTTGCCTGTGATTCCCTCCGTATCCGAACCCTTCGCGCCGGGCCGCTGATCCATGCCGCATCACATCCTCGTCGCCGACGACGACCCGCATATCCGCGAAGTGATCTGCTTCGCGCTGGAAAAGGCGGGCATGAAGACGGCTGCCGTCTCAGACGGCGCCGCCGCCCTGCAGGCGATCGAGCGGCGCCCGCCAGACCTTGTCGTGCTCGACATCGGCATGCCGGAGATGGACGGGCTGGAGGTCTGCCGCCGGCTGCGGCAGCGTTCCGATGTGCCGGTGCTGTTCCTGTCCGCGCGCGACGAAGAAATAGACCGCATCCTTGGCCTGGAGATGGGCGGTGACGACTATGTGACAAAGCCGTTCAGCCCGCGCGAGCTGGTCGCCCGCGTCAACGTCATCCTGCGCCGCGCCCGCCCGGCGGCGCCCGAACCGATCGACGACAGGCAGTTCGCCCATGGCAAGCTCGCCTTGGCGCCGGCCAGTCACAGCGCCAGCTTCGACGGCAAGCCGCTCGCCCTGACCGGCATCGAGTTCTCGATCCTGAAAGGGTTTCTGGCGCGGCCGACGCATGTGCTCGACCGCGACGCGGTGATGGCCAGTGCCTATGCCGGCAAGATCCATGTCGCCGACCGGACCGTCGACAGCCATATCCGCAACATCCGCGCCAAGCTGGCGGCGGTGGGTTGCCCCGAGGTCATCGAGACCGTGCACGGCGTCGGCTTCCGGCTCGGCCGATGCGGCTGACGGCTTCGCGCAAATGGATGGGCCGCAAATGGCGGCCGCGCCTTGCCACCGTCGTCGTTGCCATCCTGATCCTGGTGATGGCCTTGCCGCTGGTCGGCCTGTTCTTCTTCCGCCTTTATGAAAACCAGCTGATCCGCCAGACCGAGGCGGAGTTGATCGCGCAAGGGGCTGCCATCGCCGCCATCTATGCGCAGGAGGTGCGCGACGTCGGCATTCTACCGGACAAGCTCGGCGCGCCAATGCCGCAGGCTGGTGGAAGCGCGAGCCGGGACCCCAATCCCGACGGGCCATACCGGCCGGTCGAGCCGCGCCTCGATCTCGCTTCGGATTATGTGCTTCCGACCCGGCCGGCGGCTGTGCAAGCGACCGCCGATCCCGCCTTCGCCGCGATCGGCACGCGCCTGTCCGGCATTCTCGACGCCACGCAGAAAACCACATTGGCCGGCTTCCGGCTGCTCGATCCCCGGGGCGTCGTCATCGCCGGGCGTGACGAGGTCGGGCAGTCGCTGGCCGAGGTCCAGGAGGTGCGCGCCGCGCTTGACGGCCGCTATGCCAGCGCGCTCCGGCTGCGCATTTCCGACCAGCCGGCGCCGCCGCTCTATTCGGTCAGCCGCGGCACCAGGGTGCGCGTCTTCGTCGCTTTTCCCGTGGCCGTCGACGGCCACGTCGCCGGCGTGGTCTATGTCTCGCGGACGCCCAACAACATCGTCAAGCATCTCTATGGCGAGCGCGGCAAGGTGACGTTGGCGGCCATCGCCATCCTCGGCGGCACGCTGCTGATCGGCCTGGTGTTCCTGCGCACCGTCAGCCGGCCGATCTATGCGCTGATCGACCGCACCCAGCGCATCGCCGCCGGTGAGCGCGACGCGATCCGGCCGCTCGACCATCACGGCACCTATGAAATGGCCGAACTGTCGGACGCTTTCCTCGACATGGCGGAAAAACTGCAGGCGCGATCGGACAGCATCCAGACCTTCGCCACCCATGTCTCGCACGAGCTCAAATCGCCGCTGACGGCGATCCAGGGCGCGGCCGAGCTGCTGCGCGATTCCGGCTCTGCGATGGACGATGACGAGCGGCGGCGCTTCTCCGGCAACATCGTCACCGATGCCGGGCGGCTCAACCTGCTGGTCCGGCGCCTGCTCGACCTGGCGCGCGCCGAAAATCTCGCGCCCAGCGGCGAGAGCACCTCGGTCAGGTCGGCGCTGGCGCTGCTTCCCGTCGACACCAGGCTGGCGGTTCGCGTCGAGGCGGGCGGCGATCTGACCTTGCGCATATCGGCCGAGAACGCGGCAATCGTGCTAGGCAATCTCATCGACAATTCCGCAAGGCACGGCGCGACGCTGGTTTCGATCATCGCCGCAAGCGCCGGCGGCAACGCTACGGTGCTGGTCGGCGACGACGGCGCCGGCATCTCACCGAGCAACCGGGCGCGCATCTTCGAGCCGTTCTTCACCACGCGGCGTGAGTCCGGTGGCACCGGCATGGGGCTCGGCATCGTGCTGGCCCTCCTGAAAGCGCATGATGGTATGATCCGGCTGGTTGACAGCGAGCGCGGCACGCGCTTCGAGATTGTCTTGCCTGCCGCCTAGCTCCTCGATCGCGGCTCGACTCGGAAAGGGCATAAAGCGTGCGCTACGACATCGTCATCATCGGCGGGGCCATCGTCGGATCCTCGATCGCCTACTATCTGCGCGAGGAAGGGTTTTCCGGCTCGATCGCGCTGATCGAACGCGATCCGCAATTCTCCCATGCCGCGACGACGCTATCCATGGCCTCGATCCGTCAGCAATTCTCGATTCCGGAAAACATCCGCCTGTCGCAATTCACGCTGAAGCTGTTCCGGCGGCTGAAGGAGACTTTTGGTTCCGATGCCGATATCGGCTTTCGCGAGGGCGGCTATCTCATCCTTGCCGGTGAGGCGGGGCTGCCGATCCTCAAGGCCAACCATGAGGCGCAGGTCGCCGAAGGCGCCGACATCCTTTTCGAGGATGCCGACCAGCTGACGCGTCGTTTCCCCTGGCTGTCGAGCGAAGGCATCACCGCCGGCGCCTATGGCCGTTCCGGCGAGGGCTGGTTCGACGCGCATGCCATGCTGATGCTGTTTCGCAAGGCGCTGCGGGACAAGAAAATCGATTTCATCACGGCGGATGTCACCGGCATCGCGCGGCAGGGCAATCAGGTTACCGGCGTGAGCCTCGACAATGGCGAGACGCTGGAGGCCGGCATTGTCGTCAACGCCGCCGGGCCGAATGCCGGCAAGGTCGCCGCCCTTGCCGGGCTCGCGCTGCCGGTCGAGCCGCGCAAGCGCAATGTCTTCGTCTTCGAGGCGCGCGAGAAATATGCCGATATGCCGCTGCTGGTCGATCCCTCCGGCATCTATGTCAGGCCGGAAGGCTCGGTCTACCTCACCGGCGGCGCCGAGCCGGAAGAGGGCGACGGCCCCGTCGATCCCGGCGATTTCGAGGTCGACTGGCCGCTGTTCGAAGAGGTGATCTGGCCGGTGCTGGCGACCCGCATCCCGGCCTTCGAGGCGATCAAGCCGACCCGCGCCTGGGCCGGTCATTATGACTACAACACGCTCGACCAGAACGCCGTGATCGGCCCGCACCCCGAGGTGCGGAATTTCCTCTTCGCCAACGGTTTTTCCGGCCACGGCCTGCAGCAGGCGCCGGCGGTCGGCAAGGCGCTGGCCGAGCTGATCATGCATGGCGGCTACCGGACGATCGATTGCTCGGCGTTCGGATACGAGCGCGTCGCCGAAGGGCGCGCCTTCCGGGAATTGAACGTGATCTGAGGGCAATACGGGACGATCTTCGGGATTTGCCAAGACGTCTCAGGTTCTTCGTCATTCCAGGGCGGAGCAGGAGCGAAGCGACGTCGCGGAGACCCTGGAATCCATGCCGTGACTGTTGCCGTGGGCTCCAACGGCGCAGAATGAAAAGGCGCACCGATCGGCGCGCATTGCCGGTAAAAATTCTGCACCGCCGTGAAATTCCAACGTCGCGGCATGGATCCTGAGGTCTGCGCCGCGTCGCTTTGCTCCTTGCTTTGCTCTAGCATGGCGACGCTGGACAGATCATCTCGTCGACAGCGATGGCATTGCCAAGGGCATGCCCTTGGGCTGTGTTGTCGAAAATACACCAGACTTCCGCCCCGGAAGCGGCTGCTTCATCAATCTGCCGGCTGATCCGGTCGAGGCTCTCGGCATCGTAGTCCGAATAATAGACACGCGGCACGCCGTGCCAGCGGAAATAGGCAAGGCCCGACCATCCGCCAGGCACCGCGGCTTCCGGCACAGAGGCCGGGTCGGCGGCGACGCGCGCGACATGACAGGCGGCCAGAAGCGCTTCCGCCTCGGCATCGAACCAGCTGGGATGGCGCGGCTCGCAGGTCAGCCTGACCTCGGTCCGGCTGCGCAGCAGGTCAAAAAAACCCTGCGCGATGTCCGCCTCGAACGGAAGGCTCGGCGGCAACTGGACCAGAAGCACACTCAATTTCTCGCCGAGACCTTCGACCTGTTCGAGAAAGCTTTCCAGGGGATCGTCGCAACCGACAAGGCGGCGCTCATGCGTAACGGCCTTGGGTGTCTTGACGGCAAAGCGAAAATCCCCGGGCACCGAACGCGCCCAGCGTTCATAGGTCTCGCGACGGTGCGGCTTGTAGAAGGAGGTGTCGATTTCGACGATGGGCAGCCGCGTGGCATAGCGTTCGAGACGGGAACCGGACTGCGGGAAATCATCCTTGTATGGCGTGGAAATCCCCCAGCCTGCCGTGCCTATGAACGTTCTGCGGTTTGTCATGCCTGGTGATGTGGCTCGACTGACGTGAAGGTCAAGGCAGAACCGTATCGCTGCGGCGCGCGCTATTTTAAGCAGCCGCACGCCCTTGCGAGTCAAAATATCCCGCCAGCCAGGTGAGCACCCGCGCCCAGCCATCAGCATGCTCGGCGGCGGCTTCCGCCAAGCCGGCGAAACCGCCGTGGCAAATGGTGAGCCGCGTGCCGGCGGCGACAGGTTGCAGCAGCCAGGCGACCTTGGTTTCCCGCCGGCCAAGCGTTGGATGGTCCCATGCGTAAGCTCGCGTCTGCACGATTCGGCGCGGCGCTTCGATCTCGAGGATATGGCCGCCGGCCGGCAGGCTTCTGCCGTCGGCGGTTCTGACCGTCACGCTCCAGCGGCCGCCGACGCGGAGATCGGCCGACCAGTCGACCATCCGGTACGTGTCGGCGGATCCCCACCACAGTTCGACTTGATCGGTGCTCAGCGCACGGAAGACGCGCTCTGGCGAAGCACTGAGGTCGACAGTGGCGAAGACGGTGTCGCCATTGGTCATGGCATGCAGGGTGGGGAGATGCATCGCTGTCTCCATGGCATGTTTCGCTCCCGGAATGATCACCCTTTCGATGGCGGGGGCTCAAAACCCTTGCCGGTCTCGAGCAGGCTCTTGAGGCTGGCCAGCACCAGCGGCCACCCCTTGGCGACATTCCCGATCAGTCTGTGTGGCCCGTCTGCTTCATGGGTGACGGCAAGCTTCATCAACTCGCCGTCCTGCTCGATGGTGAAGGTGCAGCGCGTGTAGCCGTCTTCCTTCACCTCTGGCATCCATTCATTGCGCCATTTGATGACGAGGCGCCGCGGCGGGTCGATCTCGAGGATCTCGCCGCTGTCGGCGACGCGTCCGTCGGGAAAGATGAGCTTCCAGCTGGAGCCGACTTTCCAATCGCTCTCCTGATAGGAGCAGAGGAAGAACTGCCGGTTGAATTCCGGGTCGGTCAGCGCTTCCCAGAGCTTTTCGGGCGTGGTGCGGATGTAGGTCACGTAAACGAAGGCGTTGCTCATGGTTCGTCCCTTTCAAGGCGTTTCTTCAAGTCGCTGAGGGCGGTCAGCCGTCCCCGCTCGAATTTGCCGATCCAGCGTTCGGCGATCTCGTTGATCGGAACCGGGTTGAGGTAATGCTCCTTCTCACGCCCCTTGCGGATGGCGGTGACGAGGTTTGCTTCTTCCAGGATCGCCAGATGCTTGGTCACCGCCTGGCGTGTCATGTCCATCTCCGCGCACAGCGCGTTCAGCGTCTGCCCGTTCCTGGCATGGAGGCTGTCAAGCAATTGCCGGCGTGTCGAGTCGGCCAGGGCGCGAAAGACGGCATCCATGCTCATGGCTTTAATATGCAACCATTTGGTTGCATGTCAAGTGGCAAGATCGTGCGTCTTGCCGGCAGGATGCGGTCACAGGAGCAAAAATCAGCGTTCGCGGGAAAACCAGAAGGCGTCGGGCATGCGCTTCATGCCGATGCGCTCATAGAAACCGGCGGCATCGGGCACGGAGACCAGGCTGATGGCGACGGAAGGGCCGAGCTGCCGCCGCGCCTCGTCGATCAGGCCCTTGCCGACGCCAAGCCCCTGTGCTGCCTGCGAGACGGCGAGATCGGAGATGTAGCAGACCCAGGAAAAGTCCGTCATGGCCCTGATAATGCCGATCAGCGGCTTGCCTTCGATGTCGAGGCGCGCGGTCAGCACCAGATTGGCACCGGACAGCATTGCTTGCAGCCTGGCGGTATCGTCGACGGGACGGATTTCGCCCAAGCCTGAGTCCACCAGCACGCGGCGGAATTCGCCGACACCGAGCGCGGTTTCACGTGCGTAAAGGACGTGCGAGCTTTCCGACATCGCGTCAGAGTGCACCATCGTGGCATGGATTCGAAGCCGTTTTTGCTCGACCCCGGTGCCGGCGTACAAACAGTTGCCTTTTATTTGGCCGCGGCTTTGTGTAAACCGGCCTCAGAAAAATCCCCCGCAACGAAAACACGGGCAAAAGCCATGGAAAAATTCACCAAGCTCACCGGCGTCGCCGCCCCCATGCCGATCGTCAATGTCGACACCGACATGATCATCCCGAAGGATTATCTCAAGACGATCAAGCGCACCGGGCTTGGCACCGGCCTGTTCGCCGAAATGCGCTACAATGACGACGGTTCGGAAAACCCGGATTTCGTGCTCAACAAGCCGGCCTACCGCAAGGCACAGATCCTCGTCGCCGGCGACAATTTCGGCTGCGGCTCGAGCCGCGAGCATGCGCCGTGGGCGCTGCTCGATTTCGGCATCCGGTGCGTCATCTCGACCTCGTTCGCCGACATCTTCTACAACAACTGCTTCAAGAACGGCGTGCTGCCGATCACCGTCAGCCCCGAGGACCTGGAGAAGCTAATGGATGACGCCTCGCGCGGCTCCAACGCCACCCTGTCGATCGACCTCGAAGCCAAGGAAATCCGGGGTCCCGATGGCGGCGTGGTCAAGTTCGATCTCGACGAATTCAAGCGGCACTGCATGCTTAACGGCCTCGACGATATCGGCTTGACCATGGAGAAGGCCGGCGCCATCGCCTCGTTCGAGAAGCGCAACGCCGAACAGCGCCCCTGGGCCTGAGCGGCATCGCCCGCAACGGATAGGCCCGGCCTTTCCAGGCCGGGTTGGCGGCGACTGAAGGGAGGGACAGTCATGACACGTTCGCTTCTTGCCGGCGCTTGCGGCCTGGCCTTGTTGCTGGCGTCGGCCAGCAGCCTGTTCGCGCAGACACAGACGCCCGCCGCGCAGCCGGCACCGGCCACGGATCAGCCGGCCGTCGGCCAGGGAACGAACGCCGCCGACGCTACCGACGACGACAAGCAGGCGCCGGTGCCGTTCGAGGGCGGCCAACTGACCATCACCCAGAAGGAACAGTATGGCGAGAAGGTGCTGGCTTTCGACGGCAAGGAGCTCGCCAGCAACTACGACGTCTTCTTCGACAAGATCGTCAAGATCGGCGATGTCAACGTCGCGCTGGTGGATGTCGGCGACGGCGGCAATCAATGCGGCCCGGCCAAGGTTATCGTCTGGAAGCCGAAAGACGGCGAAATCCAGACCGCCACGGTCGAGCAGGACCAATGCGGCGCGCCGCCGGCAGCGGTCTCCGACAACGCCATCTATTTTGTTCCCTACCTGTTGCCCGGGGATGAGAAGCCGGCGCTGCAGTGGTCGCCGACATCAGGGCTGACCACATCGGGCAATCTGACCTACATGCCGGAACCCGGCACCGACTGGAAAGATATCGACCCGTCGAAATACGACAACATCATCGACGCCTTCCACAATGAGGCCGTCTACAAGGAAGCCGAAAAGCTGCTGGGTAAGGATATGTCCGACATGGCGACCAGCCTGCTGGTCGGTGGCGGCACGGAAAAGACCGCTTCGGGCGCCTTCTACGCCAGCGGCTGCGTACCGCATGATTGCGGCGGCAATGACGGCTTCATGGCGGTCGACCCCGCCAAGCACAAGCTCTACTTCGCCCGCCGCGGCGACAATGGCCAGCCGAACGCATGGCCAGCGGTGACGACATGGCCTGCCGACGTGAAGGAAGCGCTGGACAAAGCGCTGGGCTCGCCGAATTAGATTTTCGACGTCATGCTCGGGCTTGACCCGAGGATCCATGCCGTGATCGCGATCACAGGGCGCAGCGGGGTAGAATTCTGAACGGCGGCAACGCCTTGATGTCACGGCATGGATCCTATGGTCTACGCTGCGTCGCTTCGCTCCTTGCCTCGCCATAGGATGACGATGCGGGGGATGCTCTGGCCAATCTCCGAGGTTGCGTATCGCCCCATGGTGACAACAGTCCGACCGGCTTGGCCCATGGCCGATCAGCGTCTTGCCTGCAAGATGACTTGAACAATCCGCGAGGTTCCTCATGCGTAAACTCACTGGACAAAGCGCTGGGGTCGGCGAATTGGATTTCGCTACTCCACGTTCGTCATCCTCGGGCTTGACCCGAGGATCCATGCCGTGATCGCTATCACAGGCGCAGCGGACTAGAATTCTGCACCGCGGCAACGCCTTGATGTCACGGCATGGATCCTATGGTCTGCGCCGCGTCGCTTCGCTCCTTGCTTCGCCATAGGATGACGAGGCGAGGGATGCTCTGGCCAATCTCCGAGGTTGCGTATCGCCTTATGGTGACAACAGTCCGCCTCGGCTTGGCCCATGGCCGGATCGGCCTCTTGCCTGCAAGATGACCTGAACAATCCGCGAGGTTCCTTATGCGTAAATTCACTGAACAAAGCGCTGGGCTCGGCGAATTGGATTTCGCTACTCCACGTTCGTCATCCTCGGGCTTGACCCGAGGATCCATGCCGTGATCGCGATCACAGGCGCAGCGGACTAGAATTCTGAACGGCGGCAACGCCTTGATGTCACGGCATGGACCCTATGGTCTGCGCCGCGTCGCTCCGCTCCTTGCTTCGCCATAGGATGACGATGTGAGGGATGCTCTGGCCAATCTCCGAGGTTGCGTATCGCCCCATGGTGACAACAGTCCGACTGGCTTGGCCCATGGCCGGATCGGCCTCTTGCCTGCAAAATGACCGGAACAAACCCGCGAGATCCCCATGCGTAGACTCACTGGACAGAGCGCTGGGGTCGGCGAATTGGATTTCGCTACTCCAATTTCGTCATCCTCGGGCTTGACCCGAGGATCCATGCCGTGATCGCGATCACAGGGCGCAGCGGGGTAGAATTCTGAACGGCGGCAACGCCTTGATGTCACGGCATGGATCCTATGGTCTACGCTGCGTCGCTTCGCTCCTTGCTTCGCCACAGGATGACGATGCGGGGGATGCTCTGGCCAATCTCCGAGGTTGCATATCGCCACATGGTGACAACAGTCCGACCGGCTTGGCCCATGGCCGGCTCGGCCTCTTGCCTGCAAAATGACCTGAATAATCCTGCGGAGTCCCCCATGCGTAAACTCATCTCCACCGGTTCGCCTTTCGAAAAGACCGCGGGCTATTCGCGCGCCGTGGTGCAGGGCGACTGGTGCTTCGTCTCCGGGACGACCGGCTACGACTATGCCAGCATGACCATGCCGGAAACGGTCGAGGCGCAGACGCGCAACTGCCTGGCGACGATCGGCAAGGCATTGAACGACGGCGGCTTCGACATGGGCGATGTGGTGCGGGCGCATTACTACATCACCGACCAGGCGTTCGTGGACGTGGTCTTCCCCATCCTCGGCGAGACCTTCGGCGACATCCGGCCGGCGGCGACGATGATCGTCTGCCAGCTCAACAAGCCGGAAATGAAGATCGAGATCGAAGTGACGGCGCTGAGACGGACGGCATAGGGGCCGGAGCGATGGCGGTCCGGCGCATCGTAACCAACATCGCTACAAAGGACATCGCGGCGGCGAAGCGCTTCTATCATGACGTGCTCGGCCTCGATCTGCTCATGGACATGGGCTGGATCGCCACCTACGGCTCCGAGGAGCGGATGGATGTGCAGGTGAGCTTCATGGCGCAAGGCGGATCCGGCACGCCGGTGCCGGACCTGTCGATCGAGGTGGACGATGTGGACGCCGCGCTTGCCGACATGAAGAAGGCTGGTTTTGTCATCGAATACGGCCCGGCCGACGAGCCCTGGGGCGTGCGGCGTTTCTATGTGCGCGATCCATTCGGCAGGCTGGTGAATATCCTTTCGCATCGGTAGGCGGCCACGAGTTCTTGCGAAACGCCGGCGGGACAGCGCCCCCCTCTGCCCTGCCGGGCAGAGGGGGGCGAAGGATCACCGACGGTGCCCTGGTTCGCATCGCGGCGTTCTACCTGCCCGTTACGGCTTGCGCAGAGCCCGCTTGGCGTTTAGCAAAGCGCCGGTTCAAATCTTTCTGGGACGGTTTTCATGGCAACGAAGCATCTTTTCCTGCTCCCCGGCGACGGCATCGGCCCCGAGGCCATGGCCGAGGTCAAGAAACTGATCGCAGCCATGAACGAAAAGCTCGGCAGCGGCTTCGTCACCGACGAGGGCCTAGTCGGCGGCTGCGCCTACGACGCGCATGGCGCGGCGATTTCCGATGCCGACATGGAAAAGGCGATGGCAGCGGACGCCGTTCTGTTCGGCGCGGTCGGCGGGCCGAAGTGGGATGCGGTGCCTTACGAGGTGCGCCCCGAAGCCGGCCTGCTGCGGCTGCGCAAGGACATGGAGCTGTTCGCCAATCTGCGCCCCGCCATCTGCTACCCGGCGCTCGCCGCATCGTCCTCGCTCAAGCAGGAGGTGGTCGAAGGCCTCGACATCCTCATCGTGCGCGAGCTGACCGGCGGCGTCTATTTCGGCGAGCCCAAGCAGATCATCGATCTCGGCAACGGCCAGAAGCGCGGCATCGACACGCAGGTCTACGATACGTTCGAGATCGAGCGCATTTCGGGCGTCGCCTTCGAGCTGGCGCGCACCCGCAAGAACCACGTCACGTCGATGGAAAAGCGCAACGTCATGAAGTCGGGCGTGCTGTGGAACGAGGTCGTCACCCAGACCCACAAGGCGCGCTATTCCGACGTCAAGCTCGACCACATGCTGGCCGACGCCGGCGGCATGCAGCTGGTGCGCTGGCCAAAGCAGTTCGACGTCATCGTCACCGACAATCTGTTCGGCGATATGCTGTCCGACATCGCCGCCATGCTGACCGGCTCGATCGGCATGCTGCCGTCGGCCTCGCTGGGCGCGCCGGATGCCAGGACCAAGAAGCGCAAGGCGCTCTATGAGCCGGTGCACGGCTCGGCCCCCGATATCGCCGGCAAGGGCGTCGCCAACCCGATCGCCATGATCGCGTCCTTCGCCATGGGCCTGCGCTATTCCTTCGGCATGGTCGAGGAGGCCGATCGTCTCGAAGCTGCGATCGCCGCCGTGCTCGATGCCGGTCTGCGGACGAAGGACATCATGTCCGAAGGTATGACCGACGTCGGCACGGTCGAGATGGGCGAGGCCATCATCGCCAAGTTCCTGGCTTAGAGCAGTTCACCGTTTCACAGAAACGGCAATCTGCTCTAACTCCTTGTTTTGACGCAATTCCGGACGGAAAACCGTTCACACTTTTCCTGGAATTGCCCTAGCCGAAGGCTTCAGCCTCAGCGGATCTCGCCGGCCAGCCGCTGCAGCAGGCCGACGAGCCGTGCCTCGTCCACCGCTTCGAAAAAGGCCGCGTCGGCGGCCTCTACGGCGACGATAGCGCGCTGTGCCGCCGCCGCTCCGGTTGGAGTGACGCGGATCACCTTGGCGCGGGAATCCTTGGGGTCCGCCTCGCGTGCGATCAATCCCTTGGCCTCGAGCCTGGCAACGACATCCGACGTCATCTTCACTTCTGTCCCCGCCTGGGCTGCGAGTTGCACCTGGTTGGGCGGCTCGCCATCGCGGCCGAGCCACATGGCCGAGGCCAGCAGCACGAACTGGACGTGCGTCAGGTCGAGCGGCGCCAGCGCCGCCGTCATGACGCGCTGCCAGCGCATGGTGGTTCGCCAGAGCAACAATCCCGGGCTCTCCGATGGACCGCCCTTGAAGCGCGTGTCGAGTTCAGCCACGGTTCGCCAACGCCTTCGCCTCTTCGAACAGCCTGGCCATCGAGGTGTCGAAATCGCCGCTGATCTGCGGCCCGAGCTCCGGGCCGACCTCGGCGGCCGACGGGCCCGAGATTTCGAGCCTATGGGTCACCTGCGTGCCGCCTTCGACCGGCACCAGCGTATGCCGGAACAGCAGCGTCGTATCGCCGAACGAGGTCTGGTCGGCATAGGTGACGTTTCGACGAGATCGACAATGGTGGATTCGAAAGTGTCCTGCCCCACCGGGGTCACGGAGACACGGGTGCCCTTGGCGAATGGCCCGTGCAGCACGAAGGTATCCGATCCTTCATAGGTCAGGCGGCCTTCATGCAATGCCTTGAGCGCGTTCCAGATAGCGCGAGCCGGTAGCGGCGAAATCGCGGTGTACTCATTGCTCCACATAATCTTGCCTCCATCCGCGTCTTGTCCGATCGACTACTCGATCTGCGCACAGATTATCGGTGCACAGACTATTATGCAAGCGGAATCTTAACTCCGACGCTGAACGGCAAATCAGCCTTGAGTTAACCCTTGTTTCTCGGCCGAGAAAACATTCTCGTTCGTTTTGGGGCTGGCCTCTAAACCTCGACCCCTGCCGGCACCGGCCCCCAGGGGTTTTCACCGAGCTGAGAGGGCGCTAGCCCCAAGACCAGCACGGCCACTCCACCGATGATTGGGATGAAGCAGGGCAAGACAAGCCAGCCGCTCAGACCGACGTCGTGCAGACGCCGCACTGTCAGCGCAATCCATGACAGGCCGAATGCCGCCATGAAGATAAGGGCGGGCAGGTATCCTATCGAGCTCTTGCCTGCATTGATGCCGAAGCCGTTGATGGCCAGATTGACGAGTATCCCGAAGCCAAGAAGCGCCGCCAGCACAAGATTAAAGCATAGCCAAAAGGCCCAGAATTCCTTGCGGCGGGCGCGTCCATCGAAATTGAAATAGTTCACGCTCACTGTGCGCCTGAAGTAGGCCCACAGTCCCGTGGCACCCTTTTCGGCAGGTCGGCCTGGCCGTGGACCGGTGCTTGACGACGGTATGGTTGAGGCGGCCGCCATGGCTATATTGTGGGCCGTGCCGTCGTCCGGCTGGAACTCGACGAGCGTTCCCCTGACGAGGGGAATCTCCTGGCTGAGATCGTTACGCGAAAAGATATAGCGCTTGCCGTCCGTTCCGTTGATGTACCCGTAATCCTGATCCTGGTCGTAATGAAGCACTGCTCCGCGCATGCCCCGCCCCCATCGCTGCAGCAATACGCCGACTGCTACTACAGGTTGTCCACAATTGCAACATGCACGCAAAACTGCGACCGCGTCGCTGATCGAGGCGAGCGGCGGGCTGATGCCGGCGATCGATTCCAATGACCGGGCCGGCTGGTACGCCGCGATCCGCAGGATGGCGGACGATCACGCCTGGGCGATCCTCGCTGGCCGAGCGCATCGCAAAGCAGCACCGGCCGACACCGGTATCGGCGAGTTGGGCCGCCATTAAGGCCGGTTTGAAGGAAAGCGCGTGCAGGCAGCGCGCCGAACACCAACCGCCCTGATCTGGCAGCCCTGTCCTATGAAGGGCGTTTCTTCGTCTTCTTGTGCTTTGGCGCACCGGCATTTTCGAATTTCGGCTTGCCTGGCTTTTTCGCCCACGGCTTTGCCTCATGCACGGCGGCCGGGCGCTGATCGGCTGAAGCCGGTGTACGCTTCTCGAATTTGCGCTTCGGTGCGCTCGGGTCGAACGGCGCCTTGCCGCGATGCGGTTTCTTGTCCGGGCTTGGCGGCTGATAGCCGGCCCGCGACAGGTCCGGCGTGCCCTCGAGCCGCTTGACCGCGATGTTGCCCTGCACTTTGCGGTCCGGACCGATCGCGGCGAGAAAGCGGTCGGCCCAGTCGGCGGCGATCTGCACGAAGGTTTCCTCCGGCTGCATCTTGATGGCGCCGATCTCGCGCTTGGAGATGCTGCCGGCGCGGCACAGCATCGGGATCAGCCAGCGCGGCTCGGCATTCTGCCGGCGACCGACCGACAGCGAAAACCAGACGCTGGCGCCGAAATCATCACGGCGGCTGGGCGCCTCGTCGCGGCGGGCGAATTTTTCGCCCGCCTGGCTGTCACGCGAAGGCGTGAACGGCGCGACATCCATCAGATCCTCGGGCGCCGAGCGGCTGGAACGGCACTGGCGCACGAAAGCGGCCGCCACCTGCTCGGCGCCGTGCCTGGCGAGAAGCGCGTCGATGAAAGCGCGCTCGTCCTCCTTCACCGGTTCGTCGAAGGCGGGATCGGCCAGGATGCGCTCGTCGTCGCGCCGCATCACGTCGTCGGCCGAGGGCGGGCTTGCCCATGTCGCCGTCAGCTTGGCGCTCTGCAGCAGCCGTTCGGTGCGCCTGCGGGCACTGTTGGGCACGATCAGCGCGCTGACGCCCTTGCGCCCGGCGCGCCCGGTTCGGCCGCTGCGGTGCAGCAGCGTTTCGGGATTGGTCGGCAGGTCGGCATGGATCACCAGTTCGAGATTGGGCAGGTCGATGCCGCGCGCCGCCACATCGGTGGCGATGCAGACTTTGGCGCGGCCGTCGCGCATCGCCTGCAAGGCATGGCTGCGCTCGTTCTGGCTAAGCTCGCCCGAAAGCGCGACGACGGAGAAATTGCGGTTGTTGAAGCGCGCGGTGAGATGGTTGACGGCGGCGCGCGTGTTGCAGAACACCAGCGCGTTCTTGGCTTCGTAATAGCGCAGCACGTTGATGATGGCGTTCTCGCGATCGGCCTGGGCGACGTTGAGCGCCCGGTATTCGATGTCGAGGTGCTGCTTCTCCTCGCCGGCGGCCGAGATGCGCACGGCATCGCGCTGATAGCCTTGGGCGAGCGTTGCGATGGAGCGCGGCACGGTGGCCGAGAACATCAGGGTGCGGCGATCGGTGGGCGCGACGTCGAGGATGAATTCGAGATCCTCGCGAAAGCCGAGGTCGAGCATCTCGTCGGCCTCGTCGAGCACCACTGCCTTCAACGCCGACATGTCGAGAGAATTGCGGGTGATGTGGTCGCGCAGGCGGCCTGGCGTGCCGACGACGATGTGGGCGCCACGCTCCAGCGCGCGCCTTTCGGTGCGCATGTCCATGCCGCCGACGCAGGACGCCACGGTGGCTCCGGTCGGCTCGTAGAGCCATTCCAGCTCGCGCGTCACCTGCAGCGCCAGTTCGCGCGTCGGCGCCACTGCCAATGCCAGCGGCGCGGCGGCACCTGAAAAGCGTTCGGCGCCGTCGAGAAGCGTCGGCGCCATGGCGAGGCCGAAGGCCACGGTCTTGCCCGAGCCGGTCTGCGCCGACACCAGTGCGTCGGCCTGGCCGAGCTCCAGCACCGCCTTTTGCACCGGCGTCAGCTCGGCATAGCCGCGTTTTTCCAGCGCTTGTGCCAGCGCAGGAACGATACCTTCGAAGTTGGACATCTCGTTCTTTCGGAATTCAGGGTTCCGCGCTCATCATGGAGCACATACCGGGCCTGGCGCAGCGCCAGCCAAAACAATCTTGGCCGTTCGTACTTCTTGGCGTCGCTCTTGTACAGGGCAAGAGGTACCGCTTCCCCTTCTCGCCCTGTGGGAGAAGGTGGATTGGCGCGCAGCGCCAAGACGGTTGAGGGGTGCTGGAAGGATCGCCGTCGGTGCCAAGCTGGAGCACCCCTCATCCGACCGAGCTTTGCTCGGAAGGGAAGAGCAGCGCCGCGCGACCAATTGACTCCTGTCGCAAACCGCGTAAAAGCCCGCTTCGAACGGGATCGTTTTTCGATGCGCGGCCTCTCGACGGCTCCTCTTGCATTCGACGCCCCCAGCCACGATGTAAACCATTGGGCCGGGCGCGTCGGCGCGTCGCCTCGTTCCAGCAAACCCCTATTCTTGGCCAAGAAAACCACCAAAACCACCACCAAAACGGTGTGATTCCCTTGGCCTAACCACCCTCTCCCGGGTTCGGCCCGGGACGGAACCCGCATCGGCCGGCGGGTTTTCTCCAACAAACCAAGCGGAGAGGGACAGGAGATTTCGATGAGTTTCAAGGTTGCAGTCGTCGGCGCCACGGGCAATGTGGGCCGGGAAATGCTCAACATACTGGAAGAGCGCGGCTTTCCGGTGAGCGAAGTGGTGGCGCTGGCCTCGCGGCGCAGCATGGGCACGGAAGTGTCGTTCGGCGACCGCACGCTGAAGGTCAGGCCGCTCGACCAGTATGATTTTTCCGACACCGACATCTGCATCATGTCGGCCGGCGGCAACGTCTCCAAAGAATGGTCGCCGAAGATCGGCAAGCAGGGCTGCGTGGTCATCGATAATTCGTCGGCCTTCCGCTACGACCAGGACGTGCCGCTCATCGTGCCGGAAGTGAATCCCGACGCGATCTCGCTGTTCACGCGCAAGAACATCATCGCCAACCCGAACTGCTCGACGGCGCAGCTGGTCGTGGCGCTGAAGCCGCTGCATGACGTCGCGACCATCAAGCGCGTCGTCGTCGCCACCTACCAGTCGGTGTCCGGCGCCGGCAAGGAAGGCATGGACGAGCTGTTCACGCAGACGCGTGCCGTGTTCGTCGCCGACCAGGTCGACGTCAAGAAGTTCACCAAGCGCATCGCCTTCAACGTCATTCCGCATATCGACGTCTTCCTCGACGACGGTTTCACCAAGGAAGAGTGGAAGATGGTGGCCGAGACCAAGAAGATGCTCGATCCCAAGATCAAGCTGACGGCGACCTGCGTGCGCGTGCCGGTGTTCATCGGCCATTCGGAAGCGGTCAACATCGAGTTCGAAAAGCCGATCACCGCCGACGAGGCACGCGACATCCTGCGCGATGCGCCCGGCTGCCAGGTTTTGGACAAGCGCGAGGACGGCGGCTACATCACGCCGCTCGAATCGGCCGGCGAGGACGCCACCTTCATCTCGCGCATCCGTGAGGATTCGACCGTCGACAACGGGCTGTCGATGTGGATCGTTTCCGACAATCTGCGCAAGGGCGCGGCGCTCAACGCCGTGCAGATCGCAGAGTTGCTGATCGAGCGCGGACTGATCCAGCCGAAGCAGAAGGCGGCCTGACGGCTGTTCAATTAGCGCTCACGGGCCGTATCGCCGCTGCCGCGGCGGGCCCTCCGCGGGGGCGCCGGACGACCGGCGGCCCGCGTCGCGGGCTCGGCCTTCGGCCGTTGGTTTCTTCTCCCCGTCACTATACGGGGAGAAGGTGCCCGAAGGGCGGATGAGGGGCAGCGCCGACCTATGAGCGATCGCACCAAAATCACTCTGCGCCCGGCCATCGGTTCGGATGCCGCCGCCATCGCCAAGGTGATGCGGGCGGCGCTCAACTCGTTCGACTGGATGCTGGTCATCCACACGCCGGCTGAGGATCTTGCCTTCATCCGCGACATTCTGCTGCCACGGCAGCAGGCGACGGTCGCCGAAGCCGGCAGCGAGATTGTCGGCTTTATTGCCGTCAGTGGCGATTGGGTGGAACAACTCTACCTCGACCCGGCCTGGACCGGGCAAGGCATAGGCAGCCGGTTGCTGATCGACGCGACCGCTACTTTGCCGGTCGTGAAACTCCATTGCTTCCAGGCCAATACCGGCGCCCGGCGTTTCTACGAGCGCCACGGGTTTCGTGCCGAAGCGTTCGGCGACGGCACGACCAACGAGGAAGGCCTGCCTGACATTCTCTGTGTTCGCAGGTGTTGATTTCAGCCTGCGCTGTCCCTGGCCAACTGGTGCAGCAACCCCAATCCCTCCTGCGCCCGGTCAGCCGGAACGAACAGGTGGTCGTGATAAAAGCCCGAGACCGGATTGACGCCCATGCCGGCCCCGGCGAGCCGCGCGGTGATGGCGGCGAGGAAGCCGACTGCTTCCAGCGATGAGTGGATGTTCAGCGTGATCATCCGGCAGCGGAATGAAGCGGCCAGCCCTGCGGCACTCGCCGCATCCTCAGTTACAATCAGCGTCGTGCCCTCGCGCTCGCGAAATATCATGACCGGATCGAGGCCTTCCGGCTGGAGAACGCCGGGCGCCAGCGTCGCGAAGACATAGGTGCCATCGAGCAATTCCGGCGTCATCGATGCCAGCAGCTTTTTCAGATCGGTCTCGCCGGTCATTTTTCTTGCCTGTACTGGGGGCGGCCCTGCAATTTCCTCAATATCCGCAACTGCCGGATGCCGATAGTCCGCACACGGCGGGCACGACATGGCGATGTCGCTGGCGGCTGAGCTTGCGCATCTGTCCGATCGCACAATAGAGGAGCTGAGGGCCGACGCCGGTCCGTGAAAGGCCCTTCGATGATCGTTCGCCCGCGCCCCACCTTCCTGCAGCTGTTCTTCGTCATGCGCGGCTCCGTGGTGCCGCGCATCCTGCCGCAGATCCTTGGCTTCGCGCTTTATTCGGCGGTCATCCTTGTCGTCGCGCGCCAGTTCCATCTCGATCTCGGCGTCTTCAGCATCGCGCCTTTCGGGTTGGTGGGCGTGACCTTGTCGATCTACCTTTCGTTCCGCAACAACGCCGCCTATGACCGGTGGTGGGAGGCGCGCAAGCTGTGGGGCGCACTGGTCTTCGAAATCCGCAATCTGGCCCGCGCCACCACCAGCCTCATTCCCAACCGGGCCGAGCAGCGCGCGCTGCTGATGGAGGCGCTGGCCTTCTGTCATTTCCTGCGCGGGCAATTACGCAAGATCGACAGCGTGAAGGACGCCGGCGCCTTCATCGATGCCGAGGCGGAGCGGGCCGCAAGCTTTGCCAATCCGGCGGACGAGATGGTCAGGCGCATGGGCCGGCGCGCCAATGCCCAACGCCGGGGCGGTGAACTCGACGCGATCGGCTTCCGCATCCTGGACGAAAGGCTGGCGTCGATATCGGCCATCCAGGCCGGCTGCGAGCGGATCGCCGGCACGCCCTTGCCCTTCGCCTATACGCTGCTGGTGCACCGCACGGCCTACATCGTCTGCCTGCTGCTGCCCATCGGCCTGATCTCGACCACCGGCTGGGCAACGCCGCTGTTCACGGCGCTGATCGCCTACACCTTCTTCGGTCTCGACGCGCTTTCGGAAGAGCTCGAGGATCCTTTCGGCACCGAGGCCAACGACCTCGCCCTCGACGGCCTGTGCCGCGTCTGCGAAATCTCGGTGTTCGAGGCGCTTGGCGAGACGCCGCCGAAGATGATCCCGGCTGAGAAGTTCTATTTTTCCTAGATCCGGCAGAGGACGGATCAAAAGAATCCAGACCCCTGTAGGATTGCCGCTCTACCCCGCGTCCTTGGTTCGACCATCAAAAGGGGCCGAACCACCGGAGGAAGACCAATGAGCATTTCCGAAACCGCGCCTGTCTCCTCGGGCGCCCTGTGGACCGGCCGCGTGCTCAGCGGCGTCATCGTCCTGTTCATGATCTTCGACGGCGCCATCAAGCTGCCGCCGCTCGACATCGTCACACAGACGATGACTGAGCTCGGCTGGCCCGCTGACGCCAATGTCGCGCGCCTGCTCGGCGTCATAGGGCTGGTCTCGACCGCGCTCTACGCTTTGCCACGCACATCGGTGCTCGGCGCGATCCTGCTCACCGGCTATATGGGCGGCGCCATCGCCACGCATGTGCGCATCGGCAGCCCGCTGTTCTCACACACGCTGTTCGGCGTCTATCTCGGCATCATCCTGTGGGGCGGCCTCTATCTACGCGACCCCCGGGTCCGCGCGCTGATCCCGCTCAGCCGATAATCGAGAGAGAGAATGTTCAGCGCCATCCAGCGGGCACTGTAGCGATCTTATTCTCCTCGGGATCAAATTAGCCGTCTGAGAGTTAAGGACTCGGCGGCGAGACGGCGACCCGCGTGTGAGAGGAGCTAAAATGAAGAAGATATTGACTGTTCTGGTGTTGGCGACGGCGCTCGGTGCATGTTCGCAGACGGAAAAAGGCGCGGCCGTGGGCGGCCTTGGCGGTGCCGCGGTTGGCGCGGCCGTTGCCGGCGATCCGGTCCAGGGCGCCGTGGTCGGTGGTGCCGTAGGCGCCGTGGCGGGCGCCCTGATCGGCCATGCCAGCGAAAGCGGCCAGTGCCGGTACCGCGACCGCCATGGGCGGGTCTATGTCGACCGCTGCCCGAGCGGCTATTGAGCGCTCTTGGACCGCAGACAGCAAAACGGCGGGCACAGGCCCGCCGTTCTGGTATCCGCAAGGGATGCGAAGCGATTACTCCGCCGTGGCGGCTTCTTCCGCCGGCGCGGCTGCGGCCGCAACGGCAGCAGCGGCGTCGTCCTGCGCCTTCTTCAGAAGTGCCGCGCGTTCCTGGGCCTTCTTGCCGGGCTCGGCCTTCTTCGGGTTGGAGCGGGCGTCGCGCTTGGCAAGGCCGGCCTCGTCGAGGAAGCGCAGCACGCGGTCGGTCGGCTGGGCGCCGTGCGACAGCCAGTGCTTGACGCGGTCGGCGTCGACCTTGACGCGTTCGCCGTCCTTCGGCAGCAGCGGGTTCCACGAGCCGAGCGACTCGATGAAACGGCCGTCGCGCGGCGAACGGGCGTCGGCGACGACGACGTGGTAGTAAGGACGCTTCTTCGAGCCCGCACGGGCCAGTCTGATTTTCAGTGCCATTTCTTTTCTCCTAAAAGCTCTGATTTCGTTGATGAGATTGTGGCTGGTTGTCAGCCGGTTTTCGTCACGCCGTTGGCAGCGGCGATCTGTTCGTGGTGCCGGATCACTTCGCGGACGACGAAGTTGAGGAATTTCTCGGCGAAATCCGGATCGAGATGCGCGTCCTTGGCCAGCTGGCGCAGACGGGCGATCTGCTGCTGCTCGCGTGCCGGATCGGCCGGCGGCAGGCCATGCTCGGCCTTCAGGACGCCGACCGCCTTGGTGCAGCGGAAGCGCTCGGCCAGCATATGGATGAGCGCGGCATCGATGTTGTCGATCGAGGCGCGGTAGCCGGCCAGGACAATGCGGGCGTCCGCCATGTCTTTTTCCTCGTTCACAGCGCGCCCCTCACTTCTTCTTGCCAAGGCCCGGCAGCCCGCCGCCGAGGCCCGGAAGCTTCATGCCGCCAGGCAGGCCGGGGAGGCCGCCGCCGGGAAGGCCGCCAGGCAAGCCCTTCATGCCGCCGAGGCCGGCGGCCTGCGCCTGCTTCTGCAACGCTTCGAGCTGCTTGGGATCCATCCTCGACAGGTCGGGCATGCCGCCCATTCCACCGGGCATCATGCCGCCCCCCAAACCACCAAGTCCCATCTTGGAGGCAAGACCGCCCATCATGCCGCGCATCAGGCCGCCGCCTTTGCCCTTGCCGCCCATCGCCTTCATCATGTCGGCCATGCCGCGATGCATCTTCAGGAGCTTGTTGATCTCGGCCGCGTCGGTGCCGGAGCCGGCCGCGATGCGCTTCTTGCGCGAGTGCTTGAGAATATCGGGGTTGGCGCGCTCGGCCTTGGTCATCGAGGAGATGATGGCGAGCTGACGGCCGAACATCTTGTCGTCGAGGCCGGCGGCGGCCATCTGGTCCTTCATCTTGCCCATGCCGGGCATCATGCCCATGATGCCGCCCATGCCGCCCATCTTGGACATCTGCTGAAGCTGCTGGGCCAGATCGTTCAGGTCGAACTTGCCCGACTGCATCTTCCTGGCCATCGCCGCCGCCTGCTCGGCGTCGATGTTTTCGGCGGCCTTCTCGACGAGGCTGACGATGTCGCCCATGCCCAGGATGCGGTCAGCGATGCGCTTGGGGTGGAATTCCTCCAGCCCGTCCATCTTCTCGCCGGTGCCGATCAGCTTGATCGGCTTGCCGGTGACGGCGCGCATCGAAAGGGCCGCACCGCCACGGCCGTCGCCGTCCATGCGGGTCAGCACCAGGCCGGTGATGCCGACGCGCTCGTCGAAGCTCTTCGCCAGGTTGACGGCGTCCTGGCCGGTCAGCGAGTCCGCGACCAACAGGATTTCGTGCGGGTTCGACACCTTCTTGATGTCGGCCATCTCGACCATCAGCGGCTCGTCGATATGGGTGCGGCCGGCAGTGTCGAGGATGACGACGTCATGGCCGCCGAGCTTGGCCGCCTGCACGGCGCGCCTGGCGATGTCGACCGGGTTCTGGCCTGATATGATCGGCAGCGTCGCAACCTTGACCTGCTCGCCGAGCTGGCGCAGCTGCTCCTGCGCGGCGGGACGCCGCGTGTCGAGCGAGGCCATCAGGACCTTCTTGTTCTGACGCTCGGTCAGCCGCTTGGCGATCTTGGCCGAAGTGGTCGTCTTGCCGGAGCCCTGCAGGCCGACCATCATGACGACGACGGGCGCGGGCGCATTGAGATCAATGGCGACGCCCTCGGCGCCGAGCATGTCGACCAGCTCGTCATGGACGATCTTGACGACCATCTGGCCGGGCTTGATCGACTTAAGCACCGCGGCGCCGACGGCCTTCTCGCGCACCTTGTCGGTGAAGGAACGCACCACTTCCAGCGCGACGTCGGCCTCGAGCAGCGCACGGCGCACCTCGCGCAGTGCCGCCGAGACATCAGCCTCCGACAGCGCGCCGCGGCCGGTGAGGCCGTTCAGGATGGAGCCAAGGCGCTCCTGCAGCGATTCAAACATTCTTTGTCCTTTTCCCTGACACCCGGATGGTGCCCGAGAGGTAGTGCGTTCGCGCTCCGTCTCCAAGCAAAACCCAGTCGAAGCAAAAGCAAAAGCCCAAAACCAAAAAGCACCCGGGGGCGCACAGCGCTGCCGGGTGTTGGCCTCCAGGATCGATTTACAGCACTTGGCCTCCTAAGAGGCTTCGGCGTCCTGGTCGGCTTGCTCGGAGGGATACTCGTCGCGGAATTCGAGGCGTGTAGACAGGAAATCGGCGCAAGAGTCAAGGCAAGGGCTGGGCAGCAAGGCGTGGCGGCCCTGCGAGATGATTTTCATCGTGCCCGTGTCAGCTGGCTGGCTCGGCTGTGTCAGCCGCAACCTTGAGCAGCGAGCGGGGATGAAGCAGCAAGACAATCGTCAGCAGGCTGCTGACGATGCCGATCATGGCGATGAGTACCGCGTCCGTCGTTGTCCAGCCCGGCCCTTCGAGCGGCGTGGCGGTGAACAGGGCGAAGGAATTGTAGCTCGCCTGATGCGAGATCAGCAGGAAGCCGGTCAGATTGTTGCCGAGATGGGCGCCAAGCGCAGCACCCAGATTGCCGGTGGCATAGACCACGAGCGTCAGAAGGAGGGCAAAAGCGGCGATCGAGGCCAGCAGGCAGGCATTGATGGCGGCGGACGAATTCGTGCTCCAGTGCAGTGATGTGAACAGCAGTCCCGGCAGCAGTGCCCAGATGAACGGACTTCTGTAGCGGTAGGCCAGACCGCGCAGTAGGTAGCCGCGAAACAGCACCTCTTCCGACGATGTCTGCAGAAAAGTGAGCGCGACGATCGGGATCAGGAACAGCAACCAGGACGACAGGCGGATCGTGCCGCGCGAGATCCCGGGCTCCAGGAAATAGAGCAGGATTTCGGATATAAGCGAGGTGATCAGCACCGCGACCAGTCCCTTGAGGAAATCCGGTCGGCAAACACGCCGGCTGTTGCCAAGAAGTGCCGACAAGGGTTCGCCATGGACCCAGCGCATCGCAATCCATAGGCCGATCCAGATGCCGGCGAAGGAGCCAAGCGCGCTGAGGATGCCGATGGGCGAGGCGAGGAAACCCTGCATCCCGCCGGCAGGCGCGGCCCCGCCCTTCGAAGCCTGCCAGGTGAACAAGGCATAGGTCCCGCCAAACAGCACGATCGCGGTGGATACCACCCAGAACAGGACGACGATCCCTGTCCCGAAAAACAGCCGCCACAAGGTGGTTTTGTGGTTTGGCGAATGCCGGTAACGGTCGAAGGCGGCAGGGTCAGATATCACGACGGTTCCTTTGCCGAATCCACCACCTGCTGACTAGCCGATGGGCCTAAAGATCGGAATCGATTTCGCAAAGGAGCGGCGCGCGCCTGCACTTCCGATCCAAGCGCGCGCCAGAAACATCGACTGGCCCTGCATGCTCAAGCGGCGGTGCTGTCGCGGCCGCTTGAGAAAGCCTATGTCAACGCATCACGTACATGACGCGCCGTGTCTGCGGATCGATCAGCGCCGGCTGACCGTTCACATAGACATAGCGGTAGTTGTAATCCGGAATTGGGCGCAGTTCGATGGTGTCGGGCAAGATCGCGCCGGTCACCACCTCGCCGTCGAGATAGACCGGGTCGAGGCGGTGGCTGTCGACATAGGTCCGGACCTCGGCTGGAGGCGCAGGAAAGTCGCCCACGACCGGGTCGCTGGAGATGATCGCGCCGGTATAATCATTCGAGTAGTTGCCGATGTCTTCCGGCGGCGAGACGATCGCGACGCTGGAACCGTGCGGCCGCTGCGTCAGCACCACCCGGCTGCCGCCGAAATCGGCCGTCACATAGTCGGAATAGACCCAGCCCTGGCCGCCCGCTTCGGCAATGGTGCACCATTTGCTGTTCTCGATGCAGCCATTGAGCGTTGCCGACTGGCCAGCGGCGAGCACGCCGATGACTGGATATTGCGGGCCGGGGCCGGCGCGCACGTTGAGATCGGTGACGGCCGAGACGGCTGTGTCGGCAAGCGCGGCACCCGACATCACGGCCAACATCCCGGCGACCGCGGGCAACAACAGGGATTTCATGGGTTCTCTCCGTTTTCATGGTCCCTCGGCGGTGAAAACGGCGCAGCGGCGCATGCGTTCCGGTTAAAGCGCCGTTGCCAACTCACGATTTGTTCCGACGTCTTTCGGCAAACCGGTCAGAAGGTCGTGAACGAAGGCCAGTTTTCGAGCCGTGACGTCCGAAATGACGAAGGGGTAGAGATCCGGCAGACCCATGCAGCGGTTGATCGAATTGGAGGCTTCCGACAGCACCAGCCAGCGGGCGAGGACCTTGTCGAAAGGCTCGGGTCTGTTCGCAGGCTCGGAAGGGGCTGCCTGCAGCCGGCCGCCAGTGTCGCCCCGCGGCAAGTCGTTGGCCTCCACCGTCTCCAGCCGCCCGAGCGGGAAGTTCAGCGCATGGACCATCTCCAGCGTGTCGGTGATGTGCAGATGGTGGGCCCATGTCTCGGCCCAGTCCTCCCATGGATGCGAGGTCGCATAGGCCGAGATGTGGTCTTGCTGCCAGTCGGGCGCGGCACCATTGGCGTAGTAAGTCTTCAGCGCCTGTTCGTAGTCGGCTCGCTCGTCTCCGAACAAGGCGCGGAAGGCTTCCAGCCTTTGCGGATCGTCGCGGACCAGGCGATCCCAGTAGTAATGGCCGAGTTCGTGCCGGAAATGGCCGAGCAGCGTGCGGTAATTCTCGCCCATCTCGACACGGCGCTTCTCGCGCTCGGCCGAATCGGCCTCGGCGACGTTGAGCGTGATCAGGCCATTGTCGTGGCCGGTCAGGATGCGTTCGCCGCCGGGGCCGCCGCCGATCGGATCGGCAACGAAGTCGAAAGCCAGGCCCACCTCGTCGAAGGGCGCATGCTTGGGCGCGACCGGCAGGCCGAAGGCGAGCAGCGAATAGACGGCACGCTTCTTCGCCGCCTCGACCCGGATCCAGCGGCGGCGGTTGCCGTCGACGGAGAGATCGGGGATCAACTGGTTCAGCGCGCAGGCACGGCAGAAAACCCGGCCCGGCTCGGCCATCCAGTTGCAGGCGCATTCATCGGCATTGATGCATTGGATGATGCCGTCGACGCCGGACAGGACAAAGCGCGCGTGTTCGGGGTCGTAGAGCACGCGGCTGGAGCAGTTCAGGCACTGGGCGTTCTCGAAATACAGGCGGTGGCCGCATTGCGGGCAGTCGAAGAGTTTCATATCGGTCTCGGCGTGCGGGGAGGTGTCGCTTCGAAAACGCGGGCCTTCAAACGTCGTTCCGTCCGGTGACGCCAATCAGCAACACGGCAGGTGGATCAGCCGGCTCTCGGCCGCGTTCGCCACAATAATTACTTGATCGTAGGTAAATTCCCCGGCATTCGCCAGCACGGCGCCGCGGACGGTGACAAATGTGCGTTTCGCTGGCAAATTCGCAACTGGGACGTGAATCAGGCAACCAGGAGAACAATATGGCATTTCTTGCCAAGGGTAGGATTTTAGCGGCCGCGGTGGTGGCTGTGCTTGGGCTTGCGACGACCGGGCAGGCGGCGCCAAGCTGTGGCAAGAACGGCGCCGGCTTCGATGCCTGGAAACAGGATTTTGCCGCGGAGGCCAAGGCCGAAGGTGTAGGTTCGAGGGGACTGGCGGCTCTTGCTGGCGCGACCTACGCGACAAGGACCATCGCCGCCGACCGCGCCATCCATAAGGCTTTCAGCGGCTCGGTGGACGATTTCATGAAGCGCCGTGGCGGGGCGGCGATCATTTCCAAGGGCCGTGCGCTGAAGAAGTCGAACGCGGCGCTGTTCGACCAGATCGAGCGGAACTATGGCGTATCGCCGGGTGTGCTGCTCGCCATCTGGGGCATGGAGACCGGCTTCGGTGCCTCGATGGGCAACCAGAACACGATCTCGGCCATTTTGACGCTGACCTATGATTGCCGCCGTCCGGACTACTTTCACCCGCATGCCATTGCGGCCTTGAAGCTGGTTGATCGCGGAACGTTGACCGCCTCGTCGGTCGGCGCCATGCATGGCGAGATCGGCCACACACAGTTCCTGCCCGGGAATGTCCTGAAATATGGCGTAGGGAGCGGAAACCTCCGCGACAAGGCCACTGCGCTGGCTTCCACCGCCAACTTCCTCAAGGGGCATGGCTGGCAGGCCGGCGCGAGCGCGGAGGCGAACATGGGCGCAATTGCCGGCTGGAATTCCGCGAGCGTCTATCAGCAGGCCATTGCCCGCATCGCGACCGCGATCGACGCCGACTGACCCGATCTTCGTTCAGCAGCAGGAGCCCGGCCATGTGCCGGGCTTTTGTTTGGTCGTAAGGAAAGCCGACGCCGGCGTCGGCTTTCTATTTCCCGTCGAGCCCGGATATCAGCCGTTGCGGTTCCTCGCCGCCAACGTGCGCAGCCTGAGCGCGTTGAGGCGGATGAAGCCGGCGGCGTCCTTCTGGTCATAGGCGCCGCGGTCATCCTCGAAGGTGACCAGCGCATCCGAATAGAGCGTCTTCTTCGACTTGCGGCCGGTGACCATGACATTGCCCTTGTAGAGCTTCAGCCGCACCGTGCCTTCGACATCTTCCTGGCTCTTGTCGATCATCGCCTGCAGCATCAGCCGCTCGGGCGCGAACCAGAAACCGTTGTAGATGAGTTCCGCGTAGCGCGGCATGAACTCGTCCTTGAGGTGCGCGGCACCGCGGTCGAGCGTGATCGATTCGATGGCGCGGTGGGCCGCGATCAGGATGGTGCCGCCGGGCGTCTCATAGACGCCGCGCGACTTCATGCCGACGAAGCGGTTCTCGACCAGGTCGAGCCGGCCGATGCCATTGTCGCGGCCGAGATCGTTGAGCGCCGCCAGCATGGTCGCCGGCGACAGCTTCTTGCCGTCGAGCGCGATCGGATCGCCCTTCAGGAATTCGATCTCGATCTCGGTGACCTTGTCCGGCGCATCCATCGGCGAAACGGTGCGCTGGTGGACGAATTCCGGCGGCTCGCTCCACGGGTCTTCCAGCACCTTGCCCTCGGAAGAGGAATGCAGGAGGTTGGCGTCGACCGAGAACGGCGCGTCGCCCTTCTTGTCCTTCGGCACCGGAATCTGGTGCTGCTCGGCGAAATTGATCAGGTCGGTGCGCGACTTGAACGACCAGTCGCGCCAGGGGGCGATGACCTTGATGTCGGGGTTCAGCGCGTAAGCCGACAATTCGAACCGGACCTGGTCGTTGCCCTTGCCGGTGGCGCCGTGCGCGATGGCGTCGGCGCCGGTTTCCCTGGCGATCTCGACAAGATGCTTGGAGATCAGCGGCCGCGCGATCGAGGTGCCGAGCAGGTAGGTGCCTTCATAGACGGCGTTGGCGCGGAACATCGGGAAGACGAAGTCGGAGACGAATTCCTCGCGCACATCGACGACGCGGATATCCTTGATGCCCATCATTTCGGCTTTGCGGCGCGCCGGCTCCAATTCGCCGCCCTGACCGAGATCGGCGGTGAAGGTGACGACCTCCGCGCCGAGTTCGGTCTGCAGCCATTTCAGGATGATGGAGGTGTCGAGGCCGCCGGAATAGGCGAGCACGACTTTCTTGACGTCTTTGGCCTTGGACATTTCTGCTCCGTGGGATGGCGGACGCCCTGAGCGGGCATCACGGATGGTCGGAGCGCCTTTTAGCAGGAACGGCAAAGCGAGCAAGCAGGCGCGGCGCCAGACTGCCGATCCAGCGTATAGCTGGGTGCTGAACACCGGCCAGGAAAACAACTTGCTGCAATCGAAGGCTGCATTTAGCTGTCGTATTTAATCAAGTTTTCATGCCCCGCCGCTAAAAGACCCGACGGAGCTGCGCCGGCCCACAGGACCGTGCCGGGGCAGCCTCGCTCGCTTCGTCGCGGGTATCCTCGGGCTTGGGCCATCCTTGATGCGCGTTATATCCTGTATCGTCACGGAGCATAATCTGTGGCTCGTTCTGCTGGCGGCGCTGATGTGCGTCACCGGGTGCTGGGTGACGATCGGTCTGCTGGACCGCGCCAGGAAAACCGTTGGTGTGCAGATGCGGGGCTGGCTGTTCCTGACCGCGGTCGCGGCCGGCTCCTCGGTCTGGTGCACGCATTTCATCGCCATGCTGGCCTACCAGCCCGGTGCGCCGATCACCTTCGATCCGGCGCTCACCATGATATCCCTGGTCATCGCCATGGTCGGAACCGGGACGGGCTTCGGCCTTGCTCTGGACAAAGGCCGCGGTCTGGCGCCGGAATGGGGTGGATGCCTTGTCGGATTGGCGATCTCGGCCATGCATTATACCGGCATGATGGCCTATCACGTGGCCGGCATCGTCGAGTGGGACGCCCGCTATGTCGTCGCGTCGCTGCTGATCTCGATAGTGTTTTCCGCCGCCGCGATCGGCCAGGCGGTGCGCCGGCCGTACCGCTGGTCGCACTATCTCGGCATCGGGCTGCTGGTGCTGGCGATCGTTGGCCTGCATTTCACGGCAATGGCCGCGGTGGCGGTGACGCCGCTCTCCTTCATCACCACGGGCACCAATCCCGACATCCTGGAAGCGATGGCCGTCGCGGTCGCCGTTGTCGGCCTGATCGTCGCCGCCACCGGCTTCGCCAGCTATCTGATCGACGAGCGCGGCCGGCTCGAGAGCTTCGAGCGGCTCCAGCATCTCGCCCTCAACGACGCGCTTACCGGTCTTGCCAACCGCGTCTCCTTCAACGACCGCCTCGACCATGAGATCAAGCGGGCGCGCGAGGACCAGGATGCGATGACCGCCGTCATCGTCATCGATCTCGATCGTTTCAAGGAAATCAACGACCTCAGGGGACACGCCGCCGGCGACCAGGCGCTCAAGATCATCGCCCGCAGGCTGGCGAAACTCGTCGGCGACGGCGAGTTCGTCGCCCGGCTCGGCGGCGACGAATTTGCCGCCATCAAGCGCTTCAAGGACCAGAAGGATCTTATCGGCCTGGTCTCGCGGTTGGAAAAATCGTTGTTCGAGCCCCTGCGGCTCGACGATTTCGAGATCGTCACCGGCGCCAGCATCGGCGTTGCCGTCTATCCGCGTGACGGCGCCGACCGGGAGAGGCTGGTCAGCAATGCGGACCTGGCCATGTACCGGGCCAAGAACGACGTGACGCGGGCCGTCTGCTTCTATGAATCGGCCATGGACGAGACGGCGCGGGCGCGCCGCGCGCTGGCCAACGATCTTCGCCAGGCGATCGAACGCGGCGAGCTGTCGCTGCATTATCAGGTGCAGACTTCGGTCGCGACCGGCGCTACCTGCGGCTATGAGGCGCTGCTGCGCTGGACCCACCCCGTGTACGGCATGATCCCGCCGGTCGAATTCATCCCGATCGCCGAGGAGAATGGCTCGATCCTGGCGATCGGCGAATGGGTGCTGCGCACCGCATGCCGTCAGGCAGCCTCCTGGGGCAATGGCCACAAGATCGCGGTCAACCTGTCGCCGGTGCAGTTCGCCCATGCCGACCTCGCCACGCTCATCCACCAGATCCTGGTCGAGACCGGGCTGTCGCCGAAGCGCCTGGAACTCGAACTGACGGAATCGACGATCGTCGCCGACAAGGTTCGCACGCTGCACGTGCTGCGCCAGATCAAGGCGCTGGGCGTGACGATCGCGATCGACGATTTCGGCACGGGCTATTCCTCGCTCGACACGCTGCGCTCGTTCCCTTTCGACAAGATCAAGCTCGACCGTTCGTTCATGGCCGATGTCGAGCGCAGCCCGCAGGCCAAGGCGATCATCCGCGCCGTGCTGACACTGGGGCGCAGCCTCGACATTCCAGTGCTCGCCGAAGGCGTCGAGACCCATGTCCAGCTCAGCATCCTGCAAGTCGAGGGTTGCAACGAGGCGCAGGGCTATTTCCTCGGCCGGCCCAAACCAATCGACCAGATCGTGCTGACCGGTGCGGCGGTCCCCACGCTTGCCGAGATCCATCGGCCGGCTGCCGCTTAGCCTCCGGTCCGGCGCGGCTTGGCATGCTGCGCGTGGCGCGACGCAGCTCGCCCTGCCGTGTCTGGCGCCATCGCCGCGCATCCTGTATAGGCACACGCATTCCCGGAGCGGTCCATCGTTTCACGAACGGCGAGCCGCTCTGTCTCCCTCTCCTTGTCTGACGCAATTCCGCCCGGAAAGCCGTTTCGCACTTTTCCCGGAATTGTTCTGGGGCCTTGCATGTCCTTCATTCCCGACACCACCACGCTGATCCAGTTCGCCATCGCCACCGTCATCCTGGCGATCACGCCCGGGCCGGACATGACCTTGTTCGTGTCGCGCACGCTGAGCCAGGGGCGCGCCACCGGCTTCGCCTCGATGGCGGGCGCGCTGTGCGGCACGCTGATTCACACCACCCTGGTGGTGGTCGGCGTCTCGGCGCTGATCGTCGCCTCGCCGATGGCTTTTTTCGCGCTGAAGATCTTCGGCGCTGGCTATCTCGTCTTCCTCGCCTGGCAGGCGATCGCCAAGGGCTCGGCCTTTTCGCCGGAAAAGAAGACGGGGCCGCAAATCTCGCTGCTGCGCAGTTGGGCGGCGGGGCTCGGCGTCAACCTGCTCAACCCGAAGATCATCCTGTTCTTCATGACCTTCCTGCCGCAGTTCGTCTCCGCACATGACCCGAACGCGCCGGGAAAGCTGTTCTTCCTCGGCACCATGTTCATCGTGCTGTCGATCCCGGTGACGGCGCCGATGGTGCTGGCGGCGGAAAGGTTCTCGGCGGCGATGAAGGCCAGCCCGCGCGTCACGCGCGTGGTCGACTATCTCTTCGCCGGCGTCTTCTCGGCCTTCGCGCTCAAGATACTCACGGCGCAGGCGAAATAGGCACTTTTCAGCGCGTCGGATTTCGCGAACAGCGTTGCAAATTTGCTCTTGCCGGCCAATTGCCGCACATTTAGATAGGCCCCAAGGGTGATTGGGGAATCTATGAAAAACATACTCTTGGCATCAGTTGCCGTGATGGGCCTGTGCGCCGAAGCGAACGCTCAGGACGCGCGGTACAATTGGTCGGGTTCATATGTCGGTGTCGAAGGAGGATATGCAGGATCCTCTGTCCGGTTCGACGCCGATTTCACCAGGTTCCAAGACACCTACCACAAGGACGGTTTTCTCGGCGGCCTTTACGCCGGTCATGATTGGCAGTTCGGCAACGTCGTCTACGGCGTGGTCGGTGATTTCGACTTTGTCGGTCTCGGCGACACTGAATTTGGCGACAGCGCGGCCTTCACCGGCGGCAAGGGTGAAGCGTATACATACGACGTCGACTGGGTGGCGACGGCGCGGCTGCGCGCCGGGTATGCGGCGACCGACCGTCTGCTGGCCTACGCGACTGGCGGCCTGGCGGCAGGACATTTTCAGGCCACTTCCTATTCAGGTCCGATCTTTTTTCCAACTTCCGTACCCGCATCGACATCGGATTTTTCCGGCGTGAAATTCGGTGGCGTGTTGGGCCTCGGCGCGGAGTATGCACTGGCTGACAAGTGGTCGCTGAAGGCGGAATATCTCCACTATATGTTCGATGAGATCGAGCCGGGGCCGGGCGGTACGGCCGGCGCCACTTTCAGGCCCTCACTCGACACGGTGAAGTTCGGCATAGCGTACAGATTCTAAGGCGGTCTGTTAGCCGGGAAGACCTGGCCCGCCGAACGGACGGACGACCCCGGCGGCCGCGTCCACCTTCGCACGCTCTTCATACTCTTCGAGAGTCAACGCGTAGAGCATCTGGTCGAGGCGTTTGCCGGTGCGGCCGTCTATGCGGTGCGAGCGCAAGGTGCCTTCCAGCCGCAGGCCTGACCGTTCGCAAACGGCGATAGCCGCCTGGTTGCGGGCCAAGGGCTGGAAAGTAACCTTTTCCAGCTTGCGCTCACGAAAGAAATGCCGGAGCAACACCACCGACGCCTCGAACGCCATGTTCCGGCCGCGGTTTTCCGGATCGCCGATGATCAGGTGCAACGAGCCAAGCCGGTGCCTGAGATCAACCTCCACCACAGCCAGGCCCAGCGGGGTATCGTCTGGCCGGCGCAGGATCGTCATCAGATTGCGCTTTAGATTGTCGAAGCTGGCGACATAGACACGAAAGGCCTCGAGCCCCATCGCCTTCTGCGGTGCGTTCAGGCCTTCCATGACCGCCGGATCAGTCAACCACTCCGCGATCTCACTCGTAACCTCGGATGGCCTGAGCGTGCGGATCCGAACCTTGTCGCTCCAGCGGTCGACAAAGACCGGCCTCAACCTCTGAGCGGCAAGCGGCGTGATGAGCGGTGCGGGAGAGGGCGTCGCGCCCGGCTTCGGCATTTTCGGCATCGGCTACTCATGCCGAAAGCAACAGGCTGCGGTCAAGGGCTGCGGTCGAGATCAGGATTTCGATCGCCCAGGCTAACGGGTCTTCCGTCCTGCCACCAGCTTCCGGCCCAGCGCCCGGCGCTGAGCCAATAGAAGATGCCGCCGACCATGCCGCCGCCGATCACCGCCATAATCGGGTTAGTGCCGGTGACCGCGAAGGTGGTGTCACCGGCGTGGTCGACGAGGCCGAGGAAGACGGCCGCGACCACGGCGCCGGCCAGCGCATAATACAGCCAGTCGCGCCGGCCGAGGATTTCGGCAACCAGGATGACGATCACCGCCGGCATGAAGGCAAAGTAGGCGACGAACAGGGCGACGAAGGGAATTGAGAAATACAGCGAAGCCGTCGCTGTCGGGTGCGTGTGGTCCGGCGCATAGCCGTGCGACGCCAGGAACAGGATGTTGAGGAAGGCGCTCGCCGCCAGCGCGGCGACGGCGTAGCCGAACAGGATGATGGCCAAGCGGACGATGTAGGCGACGAGACGGTTCATCGCGGACCCCGCGGCATGAGGTGACCGGACTTGCGTCCAGCCACAAGCCAATAGACCGAACCGGCGGCGGTGCCGGCCGTGGCCAGAAACCCGAGAAAGCCCGGATTGAAAACAAACCCACCGGCCGAGCCCGGGATAAAAACGCCAAACGCGATGGACGTGATCGCACCCGTGACTGCGAAGTAGAACCATCCTCGCAGGCAGAGCCGCTCGGCGAGGAAGATCGCGGGCCCAACGATCAGCAGCGCGCAGACCGCCACGGTCAACACGGCAAGCGGGAAGGAACCCAGCCAGTCGAATGCGAAGACCATGGACCAGTTGTCATCCTCGATCCCTGCCAGAAGGGCGATCAGCAGCACGGGCACCAGGATCGAGGTCAGCACGGCGGCGACATAACCGACCGCTATCATGGCGATACGCTTGAGCCCGGCGACGAGACGGCTCACGCCTCGCCGTGCCCCGCGATCATCATGGCTTCCAGCGCCAGCCGGTCGACCTTGCGCATGCGCTCGGATTCCGACTTGAGCTGGCCGCAGGCGGCCAGGATGTCGCGGCCGCGCGGCGTGCGGATCGGCGAGGCGTAGCCGGCATTGTTGATGTAGTCGGCGAACTTCTCGATCGTTTCCCAGTCCGAGCACTGGTAGTTGGTGCCAGGCCACGGATTGAACGGGATCAGGTTGATCTTCGCCGGGACGCCCTTGAGCAGCTTGATCAGCGCCTTGGCGTCCTCGATGGAATCGTTGACGTCCTTCAGCATCACATATTCGAAGGTGATGCGCTTGGCGTTCGACAGGCCGGGATAGGCGCGGCAGGCGGCAATCAGTTCCTTCAGCGGATACTTCTTGTTGATCGGCACCAGAAGGTCGCGCAGATCGTCATTGGTGGCGTGCAGCGAGATCGCCAGCATGACGCCGATCTCCTCGCCGGTGCGGAAGATTTCCGGCACGACGCCGGAGGTCGACAGCGTGATGCGTCTTTTTGACAAGGAAAGCCCGTCGCCGTCGGAGGCGATCAACAGCGCCTTCTTCACCGCCTCGAAATTATAGAGCGGCTCGCCCATGCCCATCATGACGATGTTGGACACTTTGCGGCCCTCGGCCGGCACGATGGCGCCATCGGGCGTGTCGCGGTCGGGAAAATCGCCGAGCCGGTCGCGCGCGGTGAGCAACTGGGCGAGGATTTCTTCCGCCGTCAGGTTGCGCACCAGCTTCTGCGTGCCGGTGTGGCAGAACGAGCAGGTCAGCGTGCAGCCAACCTGCGAGGAGATGCAAAGCGTGCCGCGGCCTTCCTCGGGAATGTAGACGGTTTCGATCTCGACCGGCCGGCCGGCGCCGCGCGGCGGAAAGCGGAACAGCCACTTTCGCGTGCCATCGGAAGAGATCTGTTCCTCGACCATCTCGGGCCGGGCTACGGTGAAATGCTTGTCCAGTTCGGCGCGAAAATCCTTGGAGATGTTGAACATTCCGGCGAAGTCGGAAACGCCGCGCACATACATCCAGTGCCAGAGCTGCTGGGCGCGCATTCTTGCCTGGCGTTCTGGTACGGCGCCGGACGCGACGAGAGCCTCCGCCAGCTCGGCGCGCGTCAGGCCGATCAGCGACGGCTTTTCGGAGGGCACGGCGCGGGCGCGCAACGCGTCACGGGCACCGTCGGCGGTGAGGTCAAGCGAAAGGGTCATGGTTGCACTGATATAAGCGGTTTGCGGCCGATTTCATCCATCGTGCCGGACATCAAGCGCGGCGCATAGCACAGGTTGAGCGCGGAGTCATGCGCGGGCGAAGCGACCGGCTCGTCATGGGAAACCGCCAAGGTCTTCTCCACCGCGTCGTTGCCAGCGCTCCGGTCACATGTTCGTGTTGAGGTAACAGCAGGCCCCGCGGCCGCGAAGGCTGAAAGGGGCAACTGTGCTCCGGAAAAATGGGAGTTCGTGGAATGCACTCGATCAAGCTTGTTTTTATTGCCGGCCTTGTCGGCCTGTCCGCCTCGCAGGCTTTTGCCGAAGACGCCATGGGCACGATGACGATGATGAAGGCCGGACAAGTGACGGCGATCATGCCGGACGGCCATATGGGCACCATGACGCCGGACGCAAAGATGAGCGGCGAAATGATGAAGATGGCGAAGCCTATCAAGCATTGCATGATGATGATGACCGACGCCAAAGGCAAAGCCTACATGATCGATACGTCGACCAAGAAGGCACAGGCCGAATGTGAGAAGATGGCCATGTAGTCGTAACCACCGCCCCGCCGGCGAGAGCTGGCGGGGTCCGGCGCCAGCCTCTCGTGGCTTTGGCTCGAGCAAACACGCGACAATCGCTCAGACGCGCGGTCGCGACCTCACCTCACAGCTTGACGGTGTCTGTGCCAGGAGACCATGGCTTCTTAGCCGAGTTGAACCCAGTCCGTGGCCTCCAGAACATAGGGAGCGAACAGGAAATCCCGGATGCCGATGATCCTGTTTTCCGACCAGTCGACCAGAACAAAATGCGCGGGTCTGTCCATCGGGCCGGTGCTGTCGAAGACCAGCATGGCCGGTTGTCCTTCGACCGCGCCAAGGGCGAACCGCCATTTCGTCACTTCCGCATAGCGCGTGAAATAGGGCGTAATCCTGCCGCGCCCTTCCAGGTGCAGCCGGTTCACCAGTTCGAGCTTCACATCGTCGGCGAGCATGGCGCGGATGGCGTCGAAATCGCCGCCGCGAAACAGATCGACGAAGGCGGCGATCTTGCGCCGGTCCGTGTCCGACATCAGCGGCAGCCTGGTGTCCTCCGGCGTCTCGGCAAGTTGGCGCAGCGCGACGCGGCCGCGCTGAAGCGCCGATTTGGCGGCGGCTGGAGAGCACTCGGCAATGCCAGCGATCTCCTCGACCGAATGCCCCAGCACATCCCTTAGGATCACCGCGCAGCGCTGAAGTTCAGGCAGCCGCAGGAAGGTCTGAAAGCTGATCGCGACGATATCCGCCTCGGGCATGGGCGCGGCCTCGATGTTTTCGGTAAGCGGAACCACGGTGTTGCGCGACCTGCCGCGCAAAAAATCCAGGCTCGCATTGTGGGCGATGCGAAACAGCCAGCCCTCGAGATTGTCCACCTCGGCGCCCTGGGCTCGCGCGTGCAGGGCCTTGACGAGGGCATCCTGAAGGACATCCTCGCCACTGATCGCCGATCCCGTCATGCGCGCGCAATAGCGATGAAGGCGTGGCCGCAGCGCTTTCAGCCGATCTTCGAATTCTTCCGTATTCATCGATCGAGACCTTCGGTGCTTCCGCGCTTTGTTCCATTACGGACTGGATGCCGGTGTCGAGAATTTTCGACAAGGGCCGCCGGTTGGGAGAGGAATGGCGAGTGGCTGCTTTCCAATGTGGGTAGTTGTCTTGCCGCCGATGGCGCCGTCAACCGTCGCGATGTAGCGGACAGAAGACGGGTCAAACTTCCCTGGTGTCGAAAACGAACATTTGAACGCCTGATTCATCAGGCGCATAAAGCCGCCGATCCGCCCCAGCCGCTTGCCCCTCCGGGCTTGCGAAGCCTTTTTTCATCGCGTCAAGATCGTCAAAATACACCGTCGCGATCAGGTGAACATCGGGCGGTCCGGCTATCACCATGACAGGTCCGCTGCTGATCTCATATTTCCTGAGGCCCGGGATTTTCTTGGCCAGAGGTATGTGCGTCTCGAAATAATGCCTTTCGAACGCATCGACGTGAGCCGGCTTCCTGTAGACGACGACCATCTTGGCCATTGCGGTTCTCCTTTCGCCGATTTCGTGATGGTTGCTTGCTCGCACGTCCGGCCGTCACCGGGTCTCGCTCAACACCGTCGATCCCACGATCGAGTCCAGGCTCGCCAGCTCGATGATCTTCGGAAAATAGACTTTCATGCGCGGGTCGCCGCGCATCGCCTCTATGGCCGCGGGTGACTCCCATTCGGAGTAGATGACGACGCCGGCACCGTCCGCCGCCGCGACCAGCTTGGTCGCCTTCCAGCCCGGGAGTGTGCGGATCACCGTGTCGGTGTTCTGTTTCAGGAGCGCGATTAGCGCATCCTGCTTGCCGGGTTTGACCTTCAGCAGATTGACCAGAATAACGGATTTGTCGGACATGGCGTGTCTCCTTCTGTTTCGGACGAAGCAAGGACGATCCGCAGGATGGAAACGGATCGCGACACAAAAGATTTTTAAAAGATCGTCCCGAAGCGGGCGCTTGCCTGGTCTTGCGACGCCGGCTGCGGCGACCTGACGCAGCGCTCATGCGGTCCGTTACCGACGACTCTTCGCGAGGCCCTTCCTTACGGGGAAAGAAGGAAGAATCGCTCCCTATGCAGGATTGGCCCCGCAGGTCGCGGCTGTGTTAGGTCGGAACCACCCTTCCAGAGGACAGACATGGCCGGCACATCGCGAAAATATCCCATGCTGCGGCGGTCGCGGGCGATGTTGGGCTCGCGGCGCGTGTGGCAGCCGCGCCTGGTGTTCTGGGCCGGCGCGGTGTCGATCGGCGTCATCAGCGTGCTGTTCGCGGTGCTGGCCGACAAGGCGCAGGAACTTTTCCATGTCATGATCGGCGCCGATGGTGGCTGGCGCTTCTACCTGCCGCTCGTGATCACGCCGCTGGGCTTCGTGCTGAGCGCGTGGCTTGCCTACGCTTTCTTCCCCGGATCGCAAGGCAGCGGCATTCCGCAAGCGATCGCCGCGCGCCATTTGCGCGACGAGGAGGATCGAGAGCATCTCCTGTCGCTTCGGCTGGCAGCGGGAAAGATCGCACTCACCATCGTCGGCCTGTTCTGTGGTGCCTCGATCGGCCGCGAGGGCCCGACCGTGCAGGTCGGGGCGTCGCTGATGCTGCAGGCGGCGCGCTGGGGCGGCATGGCGCAGGCGCGCGGCCTGATCCTGGCCGGCTCGGCCGCCGGCATCGCCGCCGCCTTCAACACGCCGCTGGCCGGCATCGTCTTCGCCATTGAGGAAATGGGCCGGACTTATGAATCGCGCACCAACGGGCTGGTGCTGACGGCGGTCATCCTGGCCGGCATCGCCTCGCTCGGCCTGCTTGGCAACTACACCTATTTCGGTGTGTCAAAGGACACGATCTCGTTCGCCGCCGATTGGCCGCTGGTGATCGCCTGCGGCGTCATTGGCGGCGGTTTTGGCGCGCTGTTTTCCTTGCTGGCCCTGAAGACGACGCGGCGGATCCGGCGCTGGCACACGCAGCAGCCCTTGCGGCGCGCGCTGCTGGTGGCCGCCGCATGCGGACTTGCCGTGGCGGCAATCGGCATTGCGTCGGGCGGGCTCACCTTCGGCACCGGCTACGCACAGGCGCGCGGCGCCGTCGAGGGCACGCCGCTGCCATGGTTCTTTTTTGCCGAAAAGTTCCTGGCCGGGCTGCTGTCGATGGTTTCGGGCATTCCCGGCGGCATCTTCGCGCCTTCGCTGGCGGTCGGCGCCGGCATTGGCAGTTCGCTCGGCCTGTTGTTCGGCGCCAGCACGGGCGCGGCGGCGCTGCTCGGCATGGCAGGCTATTTCGCCGGCGTCGTGCAGGCGCCGATGACGGCCTTCGTCATCATCCTGGAGATGACCGGCAATCACGACAATGTCATCGCGCTGATGCTGGCCTCGATGCTGGGCTACGGCATGGCGCGCATGATCTCGCACGAGCCGCTCTACCACGCGCTGTCGCGGGTGTTCATCGCCGAGGCGATCCGGCGGCGGCGGGCGGAAGCCGCGCCGGTTTCCGGGGGCTGAGAGACATATGCAAAGCAAAAGGCCGAGCTTGCGGCCCGGCCTTCGGTTTCAAACGCGGCTTTTGCTTACTTGCACTTGTTACTTGCACTTGGCGATCGACGACAGCGCAGCCGAAATGCCCTTCAGTGAGAAGACATAGGAGGTGGGGTTGCCGCGGCCGGACTTCGCCGTCACCTTCATGTCGGTGCCGGTCTTCATGGCGGCGATCAGCACCGGTTCCTCGGCGGCGTTTTCGACCCAGGCCGACTTGCCGCGCGTGAACATCGAGAAGGACTTCTTGTCGATGGTGACGGTAGCCTTGGAGCCTTCCTGGAAATTGTAGCCGGCAATGAACTGCGGTTCGTAGGACACCTGCTGGCCGGGCCGCTGACTGACGAAGAAGAACATGTCGCCGTGGTCGAGCGTCGGCGGCTGCTTGTCGGTCGGCACGGTGAGCACGTAGCAGACCTTGCCCCCCGATGCCTGGTAGCTGTAGGTGCCCCAGGCATTGTGCTGGCCGATCTTGGTCGCCTGCTGCGCCAGCGCCGGCGCTGCAAAGGCCACCAGGACCAGGCTCGAAACTATAGCTGTCAATCCGCGCATCGTCTTTCCCGTATTCCAAATGGTGCGGAGGCGGGCCGCCTTGCGTCCTGCCGTCGCTTCATTTTGATTTAATCTGGGTTACCAAACGGTGAACTTCCTTTGAGAAAAGGACCCACACCCCCAGGAAACCGCCGCCATTTCCGCACCGCCGCCTTGTCAGCTGCCGGCACGGCGTCCCTTTGGCGACTTGGAGGCCACGAAAGCGGCAAGAGTTTGACTTTTCAAGCCAGGTCCGGCAGCCACCCTGACTTCCGGGACACGTGACGAATTTCCCTCCAGCCGCTAAGATGCCCGCTTTCGTTTCTGAGGCGCTCGGCCTGGGCGCCCTCATTGGTAGCGTATGGGAGATTTCAGTCATGGCCATATCCGGGACAGTCCTGATCCTGGTGGGTGGCACTGTTGTCCTGTTGGTCGTGTTCGGCATTCGTGTTGCCATTCGGGCGGTGGCCGGTGGCGCCGCGGCGGCGCCGCGATCGGGTGATCGGGAGGCTGCAGGCGGATCGGGCGCGCCCGACGTGGCGGGGGTCATCACGCTGCCACCTTTGATCTTTCTCGGCTTCCTGGCGGCGGCAGCGGTCCTCGAGGCGGTCATTCCTCTCCCGGTCCTGGCCGCGCCGTCGCCCACCCGCTATCTGGGCGGGGCCGTGCTCGCGGCGTGCGGCTTCGTCATCATCTTCATGGCGGCGGGGCGCTTTCGCGCCGCTGGCACCAATATTCCGCCGACACTGCCGACAACGGCGCTGGTCATCGACGGCATCTACCGGCGGACCAGGAACCCATTTTATCTGGGAGCGACCCTCGTCTATTTGGGCCTGGGCGTCGCGGCGGGAAGTTTTTGGGTCATCGGGCTGATCGTCCCGTTGCTGTGGGTGATCAATACCGGCGTCATCGCGCGGGAAGAGCGCTATCTAGAGCGGAAATTCGGCGATGCGTATCGTGCCTACAAGGCGCGGGTGCGGCGGTGGGTTTGACCGGCCGCGGGGCAGAGCCTCGTCCACGCCTTACATTGCACCGGCTCAGCTCCTATCGGCGATGGCATCCTTGGCGGCCTGGCGATGCGCCGGCGTGATATGGGCGCTGACGGCGGTGATCGCGGCGGTCAGCACGGCGATGTCGTCGGTGAAGCCGAGCCCGACGATGAAGTCCGGGATCAGGTCCACTGGCAGGACGAAATAGCCAAGCGCCGCCACCAATATGCCCTTGGCACGCAGCGGCGTGTTCTTGTCCATGGCGCAGTAATAGGCCGCGACGACGTCCTCCATGAACGGGATCTGCCGTGCGGCTTTCTTGGCCGTGCGCCAGAACTTCTCGCGCACTTCGCCTTCGCCGCCAAGCTTGTCGCCAAAGCCGAAGAAATCAAAACCGGATTCTTGCGCCATCAACATCTCCTTGCTGGCCGATGCGCTTCCTGGCGCATGTCCGCGCGGGAAGATGTGGTGAAAGCCCAACCCCCCTGCAAGATGCCGGCGCCAATTTGGCTGTCTCGCCGGATCGCGGACAGGAAGCGAAGCTGTTCAGCCGCCGGCGAAGCGGTTCATCTTCTTTGCCAGCTCGATGTCCAGCGCGGTTACACCGCCGGCATCATGGGTATTCAAGGTCACGTCGACCGTCTTGTAGACATTCGACCAGTCCGGATGATGATCCATCTTCTCGGCCGCCAGCGCGACGCGGGTCATGAAGGCGAAGGCTTCGGAGAAATTGCCGAAGACGAAGCTGCGCTTGATAGAAGCGCCGTCCGGGGCCAGCGTCCAGCCGGCGAGCCCGGCCAAGGCTTCGGTGATGGCATCGTTGGACAGTTTTTCTCTCGTCATGTTCGGTTCCCATGCTATTTGCAAAAACGACCCTCACCATACTGCATGTCGCCCAAAAGTGCGTTGCGGTTTTGGGAAAACGACATGCACAAAGCAGGCATGTCGCCCAAAAGTGCGTTGCGGTTTTGGGAAAACGACATGCACAAGCAGGCATGTCGCCCAAAGTGGGTTGCGGTTTTAGGAAACGACCTGGATAGAACAGCCTGGGATCGATGAGCGCAAAGCCCATAAAATCCATTCTCTTCGTGTGCCTTGGCAATATCTGCCGCTCACCGTTGGCCGAGGGCGTCTTTCAGGCCGTATGGACGGAGCGCGGACTGGCGCGGGACATGCTGCTCGATTCGGCGGCGACCAGCAGCTGGGAGGTCGGCTCGGCGGATCCGCGCGCGATGGCGATCGCGGCGCATCACGGCATCGACATTTCCGGGCAGCTGGCGCGCAAGATCACGTCGCGGGATTTTCACTGCTTCGACCTGATCCTCGGCATGGACCATTCGAATGTCGCCGGCATCAGGGCACTGGCGCCCGCCGCCATGCGCGACCGGGTGCATCTGTTCCTCGAGTTTGCACAAGGCAAGGCGCGCGACGTGCCGGATCCCTACTATGACGGGCAGGAGGCTTTCGCCGAGGTCTACCGCATGATCCGCGAGGCGTCGGAGGCGCTGGCGACGCGGCTGGCGGCGCGGGAATCACCGCCCGACAAGGGCCATGCCTCCTCGACGATATAGGGGCCGCCGCCGACCGAATCGCGTGACGACATCAGGACGAAGCGGCTGATGCGGAACGGCAGCGTCGAGAAATTGCCGCGCGCCGAGAGATATTGGGCGACATCCAGCGGGCTTGAATTGCGCAAGCGCGCCAAAGTCACATGCGGCATGAACTTGCGCGGATCGGCGGGAATGCCGAGCCGCTGGCAGATGCGCTCGATCTCGCCCTGGAGGGCGTTGAGATCGGGCGAGGGGACGGCGCCGGCCCACACGGCATGCGGCTTCTTCTGGCCGAAGGCGCCGACGCCGGACAAGGTCAGCGAGAAGGAGGGGCGATGGACCCGGTCGAGCGCATTGGCGATCTCGTCGGCGACATGGCCCTGGACATCGCCAATGAAGCGCAGCGTCAAATGGTAGTTTTCGACATCGATCCAGCGGGCCCCGGGCAAGCCGCCCCGGAGCAGGGACAGCGAAAGGGCAGCATCACGCGGAATTTCGAGGGCGGTGAAAAGACGCGGCATGAAGAGCCTCCCTTCCTCGAATCGAACTGTCACCCATAGCGAATCATCGATAGTCAAACGGAGCAAGAGGTATATTGGTCACAGGCTTTGCTAAAAGTTTCCCTAAGGGAAGGCAGTTTTCTCGGTTTTCATGCACCTCCCGGCGCCGCCGTGATGGCCTTCTCGACCGTCGGCAGGATGCGCTCGACCATCAGGTCGACCCCCTTTGCGTTCGGATGCAGGCCGTCCTCGAGCTGCAAAGCGGGCTGGCCGGCGACACCGTCGAGGAAGAACGGGTAGAGCGGGACATCGTATTTCTTCGCCAGGTCCGGAAAGACGGCGTCGAAGGCGCTTTGGTAATCCGCGCCGAGATTGGGCGCGGCGCGCATGCCGGCGAGCAGCACGGCAATCTTGCGCTGTTTCAGCTTGCCCAGCATCTCGTCCAGGTTCTTCCTGGTGATGTCGGGCGAGATGCCGCGCAGCATGTCGTTGGCGCCGAGTTCGAGGACGACCAGTTGCGTGCCGTCCGGCACCGACCAGTCGAGCCGCGCCAGCCCGCCGCTCGACGTATCGCCGGAGACACCGGCATTGGCAACGGAGACGTCATGGCCCTTGGCGCGTAGCGCTGTCTGCAGCTTGTCGGTAAATCCATCGCCGGGTCCGAGGCCGAAACCCGCCATCAGGCTGTCACCGAAGCCGACGATCTTGAATGGCTCGGCCCGCGCCGACGAAATGGCGCCGCAAATGGCAAGGAAAAGGATCAGGCCTGCGGCAAATCGGCGTTTGAAAGACATGCGTCAGGCCCCATATGACCAAGAGACTCTTTCGGGCGACGGCTTCCGGTAAGCAAAGCCCTCATCCTCCATATAGGACGCTTTCATTTTGACAGAAGCGGTCATCGCGCTGAAAGACGTATCGCTGACGCTCGGCGAAGGCGCTTCGTCGGTCCATGTACTGAAAGGCGTCAGCCTCGAGATGGCGCATGGCGAGGCGACCGGCATCGTTGGCCCTTCGGGCTCCGGCAAGTCGACTCTCCTGATGGTGATGGCGGGTCTGGAAAGGGTCGATTCGGGCACGATACGAATCGCTGGCGAGCTCCTCAACGGCAGGAGCGAGGATCAGGTCGCTTCGTTTCGTGGTCGAAACATTGGCATCGTGTTCCAGTCCTTCCATCTTATCCCTAATATGACGGCGTTGGAAAACGTCGCCGTGCCACTGGAGCTGGCTGGCCATGCCGATCCGTTTTCGGTGGCGGAACGGGAACTGGCGGCGGTGGGCCTGAGCGACCGCGTCACCCATTACCCCGGCGAATTGTCGGGCGGCGAACAGCAGCGCGTGGCGATCGCCCGGGCGCTGGCGCCTTCCCCACGCATCCTCATCGCCGACGAGCCGACCGGCAATCTCGACCAGGCGACGGGGCGGCAGGTCGCCGACCTTCTATTCGCCAAGGCGGCCGAACGTGGCATGACGCTGGTGTTGGTCACCCATGATCCGGCGCTGGCGGCGCGCTGCTCGCGCCAGGTTTCGATGCGCTCCGGGCGGATCGAGGCGTCGGCGCCGTTGAAGGTCACCGCCTGATGCCATTGGCGCGGACATTGAAGCTTGCCGTCCGCTTCTCGCTGCGCGAGATGCGCGGCGGCCTGTCCGGCTTCCTGATCTTCCTCGCCTGCATCGCACTCGGCGTCGCGGCGATCGGCGGCGTCAATTCGGTGGCCCGCTCCATCACCGCCGGTGTCGCCAACCAGGGGCAGACGCTGCTTGGCGGCGACCTCCGCTTCCAGATCAACCAGCGCGACGCCAGCCAGGCGGAGCGCGGCTTCCTCGACGGGCTGGGTGTCGTCTCGCGCACCGCGAGCACGCGCTCGATGGCGCGTCTGGCCGATGGCTCCGACCAGGCGCTGGTCGAGGCCAAGGCGGTCGACGATGCCTATCCGCTCTATGGCGCGCTGGAAACCGAACCGAAGCTGACGAAGCATGAACTTTTCGGCGAAGAATTCGGCGTCTTTGGCGCGGCCGCACCCGATCTGCTGTTCGAACGGCTGCATCTCAAGCCTGGTGACCGGCTGAAGCTTGGCACCGCCACCTTCGAACTGCGCGCCAGGCTGGTGACCGAGCCGGACGCCGTGTCCGACGGTTTCGGCTTCGCGCCAAGGCTGATGATCTCGACCGAGGCCCTGGCGGCCACCGGGTTGGTCCAGCCGGGCAGCCTGGTCGAAAATGCCTACAAGATCCGGTTGCCCGCCGATGCCGACGAGGCGCGGCTCAAGGCCATCCAGGACCAAGCCGCCAAGGATTTCCCCGAGGCCGGCTGGTCGATCCGCACGCGCGGCAACGCGGCGCCCGCGCTGTCGTCCAACATCGAGCGCTTCTCGCAATTCCTGACGCTGGTCGGGCTGACGGCGCTTGTTGTCGGCGGTGTCGGCGTCGCCAATGCGGTGCGCGCCTATCTCGACGGCAAGCGCGGCGTCATCGCGACTTTCAAGAGCCTGGGCGCTTCCGGCGGCTTCGTCTTTGCCGTCTATCTCGTGCAGATCCTGATTATCGCGGCACTCGGCATCGCCGCCGGCCTGGTGCTCGGGGCGCTGATGCCGTTCGTGGCAAGCGCCGCGTTGCAGTCCGTCATTCCGGTGCCGGCGCAAGGCGGCTTCTACCCCGGCGCGCTCGCCATGGCGGCGCTGTTCGGGCTGCTGGTGACGCTGGCCTTCGCGCTTTTGCCGCTCGGGCGCGCCCGCGACGTGCCGGCAACCGCGCTGTTCCGGGAGATGGGCCTGGAGGGCCGCGGCTTTCCGCGCCCCATTTATGTCGCGTCGGCCATCGGCATCGCGCTGCTGCTGGCGGCGCTCGCCATCCTGTTCTCCGGCGACCGGCGCATCGCCTCGATCTTCGTCGGCGCCACCATCTTCGCCTTCCTGGTGCTGCGCCTGGTCGGCGGGCTGGTGCAATGGGCGGCAAGGAAAAGCCCGCGGGTGCGCTTCGTGGCGCTCCGGCTCGCCGTGGGCAACATCCACAGGCCAGGTGCGCTGACGCCGTCGGTGGTGCTGTCATTGGGGCTTGGGCTGACGCTGCTGGTGACGCTGGCGCTGATCGACGGCAATCTGCGGCAGCAGATCTCCGGCAGCCTGCCGGAGCGGGCGCCGAACTTCTTCTTCGTCGATATCCAGGGCAGCGATGTCGACGCGTTCTCCGCGCTGATCGGCAAGGAGGCGCCACGGGGGACGCTGGTCAAGGTGCCGATGCTGCGCGGGCGGATGATGGCGCTCAACGGTGTCGATGTCGACAAGGTCAAGGTCCCGGCTGAAGGCGCGTGGGTGCTGAAAGGTGATCGCGGCCTGACCTACGACGCCAGGCAGCCGGAAAACGCGACGCTGACCGAGGGCAATTGGTGGCCGGACGATTATGCCGGCGAGCCGCTGGTCTCGTTTTCGGCGCGGGAGGGCAAGGAGATCGGGCTGAAGCTCGGCGGCACTATCACCGTTAATGTGCTCGGCCGCAATGTCACGGCCAGGATCGCCAATTTCCGCCAGATCGAATGGGAGACGATGGGCATCAATTTCGTCATGGTGTTCTCGCCCAACACCTTCGCCGGCGCGCCGCATGGCTGGATGGCGACGCTGACCGAAAAGAGCGCCACCACGGCCGACGATGCCCGCATCCTCAATGCCGTCACCCGTGCCTTCCCGGCGGTGACCACGGTGCGCGTCAAGGACGCTCTCGAAGTCGTCAACCGGCTGGTCGGCCAGCTCGGCACGGCGATCCGGGCGGCGGCCGGCGTGGCGCTGATCGCCTCGGTGCTGGTGCTGGCCGGCGCGCTCGCCGCCGGCAACCGGGCGCGCATCCACGATGCGGTGGTGCTGAAGACGCTGGGCGCCACCAGGAGAACGCTGATCACGGCATTCTCCCTGGAGTACATGCTAGTCGGATTGGCCACGGCGGTATTCGCGCTGGCGGCCGGCGGCATCGCGGCCTGGTACATCGTCGCCCGCATCATGACATTGCCATCGCATTTCATGCCCGAGGTGGCGGTGGCGACCATCCTGTTTTCGCTCTTCATCACCGTCGGCATCGGCCTCGCCGGCACCTGGCGTGTGCTCGGCCACAAGGCGGCACCCGTGCTGCGCAATCTCTGATTCGCCGGTCGGAGCGCCCTGTCTCGGGTTAAATCTTGGTAAGAATGCCGCCTGAAGGCACTGATGGAGCTGGATTTCGTCCTCTCACGAACCGTTACACGCCGTTACGGTCTTGTTCTCGACGCGAATAACCATCATATTTCGCCACAGGCATGCTGGAGCCCCGCCAGCGGCGCCTGGGTTGGGCGGATGTATATCCGGCAGGGCCCGACACCGGACGGGGCAGAAGCAATAGAGGACTACAATGGCTGATCCCATTCGCAATTATCAGACGCGCGCCGTGCCCGGCGCCGCCGTCGATATCGACCAGGGCCTGCGCGCCTACATGATCAAGGTCTACAATTTGATGGGGCTTGGTCTCCTCATCACCGGCCTTGCCGCCGTCGGCACGATCATGCTGGCGACCACGACCGATCCGGCCTCGGCTGTCGCCACGCTGCCGAGCGGCGAGATGCTGACCTCGTTCGGCTACGCGATCTTCGGTTCGCCGCTGCGCTGGGTGGTGATACTGGCGCCGCTTGCCGCCGTGTTCTTCCTGTCGTTCCGCGTCCAGTCGATGAGCGTTTCGGCGGCGCAGACCACATTCTGGGTCTATGCCGGCCTGGTCGGCCTGTCGCTGTCTTCGATCTTCCTGGTCTACACCGCGGCAAGCATCTCGCAGACCTTCTTCGCCACCGCCGCGGCCTTCGGCGCGCTGTCGCTGTACGGTTACACGACCAAGCGCGACCTGACGGCGATGGGCTCGTTCCTGATCATGGGCGTGTTCGGCATCATCATCGCGTCGGTGATCAATATCTTCCTGCAGTCGTCGGCGCTGTCCTTCGCCGTTTCGGCGATCGGCGTGCTGGTCTTCGCCGGCCTCACCGCCTATGACACGCAGAACATCAAGGAGATGTATTTCGAAGGTGACGCTTCCGATGTCGCCGGCCGCAAGGCGATCATGGGCGCGTTGAGACTCTACCTCGACTTCATCAACCTGTTCATGTTCCTGCTGCAGTTCATGGGCGACCGCCGCTAAGGCTTCGTCCGCGGTCTCACTGGACCATCGACTTGCGGAAGGGCGGCCCAACGGCCGCCCTTTCCTTTTGTGCCGGTCTTTGCTGTTATTGAAGGCAGATGAAAGGCTTGCATAAAAAATGAGCATTATCGTGATTCGGCCGGCGACCGCAGCCGACCTCGACGCCGTCACCGAAATCTATGCCGACGCAGTAACCAACGGCACGGCGAGTTACGAGTTGGAGCCGCCCGGCCGCGCCGAGATGGGTGCGCGATTCGAAACGCTCGCGGCCGGCGGCTTCCCCTATCTGGTGGCGGAAAAAGCTGGCCTCGTGCTCGCCTATGCCTATGCCGGTCCCTTCCGGCCGCGCCCGGCCTATCGCTTCATCGTCGAGGATTCGGTCTATATCGCGCCCGATGCCAAGGGCCAGGGCGTCGGCCTCAAGCTGATGCAAAGCCTGATCGCGGCGGTCGAGGCAGCGGGCTTCCGCCAGATCGTCGCGGTGATCGGCGACGGCCATGCCGACAGCGCCTCGGTCAAGCTGCACGAAAAGCTCGGCTTCCGCCATTCAGGCCGCCTCGACGGTTCCGGCTACAAGCACGGGCGTTGGCTGGACACGGTGTTCATGCAATTGCCACTGAATGGTGGAGCGTCACTGCCGCCTGATCCGGCTTCCCTGCCGGAGCGTCGATTTCAGCAGCAGAAATAAGGGATTGAGTTCTTTACGCAATTCCGGACGCAAAAACCGCTGCGCACTTTTCCTGGAATTGCTCTAGGCCTGCACCAGCTTCAGCTTGCCATCGAAGACGCCGAGCACGCGGCCAAGCTCCTGGCCGCGTTTGAGGATGCGCCCGCCCGCCGCGATGACGGCGAAGGCACCCTGCTTGCGCGCCAGTTTCGGATTCTTGACGATCTGGAAGAGCGGCACTTCGCTGGCGCGGCGGAAGACGGAAAACACGGCTCTGTCGGTCAAATGATCGATGGCGTAGTCGCGCCATTCATTGGCGGCGACCATGCGCCCGTAGAGCCTGAGGATCTGGTCCAGTTCCCGCCGGTCGAAGCGCACCGGCTGGTCGAGGCGGTCACGTCGCGCCTCGTGCAGCGGGATCAATATTGCGGATGCGTCACCATCCCCCGTCCCGCCGCTATCATCAGTCATGCCTCGATCCTTCAAAATGAATCTTTGCCAACCAAAGTTGGCCCCTTCGCGTTACAATTGCAAGAGCCGACGAGGAGAGGCGGGGGTGCGCCTTTTTGGACACGTCCAGTCACTTTTGTAATGCGTCCTGTTGGAATTGGTGATGCCTCGCCACATTTCTGCCTTTTTTTATCCGCGCTCATGCCCCAATGTCCGACGAATTTACCGGCGTTGCCTGAGACGGTTCGGTCCGGCACCGACTCGTAAACCCCAAGCCCCCCGCCCACGGGTCTGCGTCGGATCGAACCAACCTCGGTTTTTCTCTTGGAGAAATCGGGTGCGACGATCCCAAATACCTGAATGACCGGCGTCAGAAGCAAGCTGACGTCGGTTTTTTATGCCTGCGGTTTGGCGTGCCAGCCGGTCTCCCGGACAGCTCAGACATCCTGTTGCAGTCAGCAAAGCAATTCCAGGAAATGTGAAACGGTCTTCCGTCCAGAATTGCGTTTGAAGAAGCGATAGGTTCAACGTTTTCGTGAACCGATGAACCGCTCGCTACGGCCGTCAGGGCTTGTGAATGAAGGCGGCACCCAGGATAGGCCCCGGCATGCCGTCCTTGCCGACGGACTGCAGCAGCACGGCGCAACCGCCCTTCTTGGAAACCTCGCTCAGCGGCAATTCATAGCGTTGCGCCTTGCCGTGCCACATGCCCGCCGTCTGGATGTCGGTGACCGCGTTCCAATAGGTCATCTTGCGGCCGGTGTTCTCGCCCTGGGCGATCTTGATCGTCTGCGGAGGCTCGAAATAGACGATGACGACATGAGCATCGCTGGGGCCGGCGCCGGCGTCGCCGGCGTCGATGATCACACGGTCGCTGGTCCGACTGACCTTGACAGGGACCCGAATGCCTTCGCCACCCCTGGCCATGCGGGCGAGCGCGCCATTGACCTCGCTGCGGTTAGCGCCGTTGACGTGGATGCGGCCGTTGATGACCGCCTGTGGCGTGTAGACGGACCGGCTGCCGAAGGCGCGCATGTAGTCATTCTGCCGCTCGGTGTTTTCCTTTTGGCTCAGCGTGTCCTTCCAGCCGAGATAATCCCAATAGTCGACGTGATAGGCGAGCGCGACAATGTCTTCCTTGTTGGCAAGTTCGGCGAAGAATGCGTCGGCTGGCGGACAGGAACTGCAGCCTTGGCTGGTGAACAGTTCGACCACGCCGAGCGGCTTGTCGGGCTGGGATTTTTCGGCCTGGACCCTCTCGGACTCGCCCGCGTGGCCCGAACCGGCAAACGCCGAGAAGGCCAGCGCAAGGGCTGCCAGCCACAGTGATCTTCGCCAGGCCATGACCATTCCAATTCCCGCCGGTGATGCCGGCTTTGTTCTGATTTGCGGAAATATGTGGCAGAAGCGCAAGTCAACGGGAAGTCACGTTGCGGTGAAATTTTTTGCATCGCAGCCGCAGATAAGGCGGCGATAGGAGCGGCACTGCATTTCACGACGCGGTTCGATTTGGGGGTGGCATCACCACCATGTGGCAAACTCTCCTGATCCCCGACGACCTCTATTGCGGGCGAACTGGTCAGTAACTTGGGCCGAGCCGCTAATGCTTTGAGCGGCCTGGCTTTTATTGCCGGGCAGTAGGGCAGTAGGGCAGTAGGGCAGTAGGGCAGTAGGGCAGTAGGTGTTGCTTCCCTACTGCCCTATTCCCTTGCTGCCTCAGGCGGCGAGATCGCGCAGCACGTATTGCAGGATGCCGCCGTTCTTGAAGTAGTCGAGCTCATCCAGCGTATCGATGCGGCAGACGATCGGCACGTTCTTCACCGTGCCATCGCCATAGGTGACCTTGGCGTTCATCGTCTGGCGCGGCTTGATCGCGTTCAGGCCGTCGATCTCGACGAGCTCGTCGCCCTTCAGGTTGAGCGACGCCCAGGAGGTGCCGTCCTCGAAGACGAAGGGAATGACGCCCATGCCGACCAGGTTCGAGCGATGGATGCGCTCGAAGGACTGGGCGATGACCGCCCGGACGCCAAGGAGATTCGTTCCCTTGGCCGCCCAGTCACGCGACGAGCCGTTGCCGTATTCGACGCCGGCGAAGATGACCAGCGGCACGCCTTCCTTCTTGTACTCCATCGCCGCGTCATAGATCGATTCCTCTTCCTTCGACGGGTAGTGGATGGTGTAGCCGCCCTCGCGGCCATTCTCGCCCAGCATGTGGTTGCGGATGCGGATGTTGGCGAAGGTGCCGCGCATCATCACCTCATGGTTGCCGCGCCGCGTGCCATACTGGTTGAAGTCGGCAACGCCGACGCCATGGTCGGTGAGGTACTTGCCGGCCGGCGACGCCGCCTTGATCGAACCTGCCGGCGAGATGTGGTCGGTGGTGATCTTGTCGCCGAACAGGCCGAGGATGCGAGCCCCCTTGATGTCGCCGATCTTGCCGAAGCCTGATGTCATGCCGGCGAAATAGGGCGGGTTCTGCACATAGGTCGAATTGTCGTCCCAGGCATAGGTCTGGCCTTCCGGCGCCTTGACGTTCTGCCAGTATTCGTCGCCCTTGAAGACGTCGGCATATTTGCGGGCGAACAGCTCGCGGGTGACGTTCTTTTCGATGAACTCCTGGATCTCGGCCGAGCTCGGCCAGATGTCCTTGAGGTAGACCGGATTGCCGTTGCTGTCCTCGCCAAGCGGCTCTGACGTCAGGTCCTTGGTGACGGTTCCAGCCAAGGCGTGGGCAACGACCAGCGGCGGCGAGGCGAGGTAGTTGGCCTGCACGTCGGGCGAGACGCGGCCTTCGAAGTTGCGGTTGCCGGACAAGACCGCGGCAGCAATCAAACCTTTATCGTTGATGGTCCTGGAGATCGGCGCCGGCAGCGGGCCGGAATTGCCGATGCAGGTGGTGCAGCCGAAGCCGACCAGGTTGAAGCCGATCTGGTCGAGTTCCTTCTGCAGGCCGGATTTCTCCAGATATTCGGCGACCACCTGGCTGCCGGGCGCCAGCGAGGTCTTCACCCACGGCTTCTGCTTGAGGCCAAGGCGGTTGGCGTTGCGGGCGAGCAGCCCAGCGCCGATCAGCACGCTCGGGTTCGAGGTGTTGGTGCACGACGTGATGGCGGCGATGACGACGTCGCCATGGCCGAGATCATGATCGGTGCCTTCGACGGCGTAGCGCTTGGAAATTTCCGCCGCCTTCCTGTATTCGGTGTCCATCGCCTTGGCGAAGCCGGCCGGAATGCCTTCGAGCGCGACACGGCCTTCGGGGCGCTTGGGGCCGGCCATCGACGGCACGACATCGCCGAGATCAAGTTCGAGCAGGTCGGTGAAGACGGGGTCGGCGGAGCCTGCCTCGCGCCACATGCCTTGCGCCTTGGAATAGGCCTCGACCAGCGCGATGCGGCTTTCCTCGCGGCCGGACATTGTGAGGTAGCGGATTGTCTCGCTGTCGACCGGGAAGAAACCGCAGGTGGCGCCGTATTCGGGCGCCATGTTGCCGATGGTGGCGCGGTCGGCCAGCGTCATGTTGGAGAGTCCGGGGCCGAAGAACTCGACGAACTTGCCGACGACGCCCTTCTTGCGCAGCATCTGGGTGACGGTGAGCACGAGGTCGGTGGCGGTGACGCCCTCCTTGAGCTTGCCGGTGAGGCGAAAGCCGATGACTTCCGGCAAAAGCATGGAAACGGGCTGGCCGAGCATGGCCGCCTCGGCCTCGATGCCGCCGACACCCCAGCCGAGCACGCCAAGGCCGTTGATCATGGTGGTGTGCGAATCGGTGCCGACGCAGGTGTCGGGATAGGCTGTCGTTTCGCCATCCTCGGTGTTGGTCCATACCACCTGGCCGAGATATTCGAGGTTGACCTGGTGGCAGATGCCGGTGCCGGGCGGCACGACGCGGAAATTGCGGAATGCCTGCTGGCCCCATTTGAGGAACTTGTAGCGTTCCTCGTTGCGCTCATATTCGAGCTCGACATTGCGGGCGAAGGCCATCGGCGTGCCGAACTCGTCGACGATGACGGAATGGTCGATGACGAGGTCGACCGGCACCAGCGGGTTGATCTTCTGCGGGTCGCCGCCGAGCGAGGCCATGGCGTCGCGCATGGCGGCAAGGTCGACCACGGCCGGAACGCCGGTAAAATCCTGCATCAGCACGCGGGCCGGGCGATAGGCGATCTCGACGCCGGCGGTGCCCTTGTCAGTCAGCCAGCCGGCGACCGCCTGGATGCTGTCCTTGGTGACGGAGCGGCCATCCTCGTTGCGCAAGAGGTTCTCCAGCAGCACCTTCATCGAATAAGGCAGCTGGGCGATGCCCGTGAGACCGTTCTTCTCGGCCTCGACGAGATCGAAGTAGGCATACTCCACCCCACCCGCGGTCAGCGTGCGGCGGCAATTGAAACTATCGAGGGATTTTGACACGTGCGATCCGTCCTTGTCTGTTCAGCCTGAAAGGGAACGGACGCCGATGGCATGCAATCACGCGCAAAGGTGCGGGTACGGCCATTTCCGCTGTCCGTTCCCAAGCAACCCGAGCCGTTCAAGGCGGCGCGTGCGCTGGTTTCGGCGCAAATTCTGTTCCCGCGCCGACCGCTGGCACGGATGCACCGCATATAGAGAATTTTCTGGAATAGTTCTAGACAGTTGCGGAGCAAATTTGTGCGATGCGGCAGCGCTCGCGAAACATTGTTTTCAGGGCAGGCGAGGGATGCGGCTTATCGCCGAAAATCTGGGCGGCGAACGCGGCGGCGAATCGGTTTTCTCCGGCATTGGCTTTACGCTCGACCAGGGCCAGGCGCTGGTCGTCACCGGACCGAACGGCGCCGGCAAATCAACCCTGCTCCGGATCATCGCCGGGCTGCTGCCGAAGGCCGAGGGCGATCTGCTGCTCGAGGGCGGCGGCGAGGCGTTCCCGTCGATCGCTTCGGCCTGCCATTATCTCGGCCATCAGAACGCGATGAAGACGGCGCTCAGCGTGGCCGAGAATCTGCGCTTCTGGCGGGAGTTCAATGGCAGTGGAGATACCGGCGTTGAAGAGGCGCTGGAAACGGTCGGGCTGGGTGGCATCGGCCATCTGCCGTTCGGCTATCTCTCGACGGGGCAGCGGCGCCGCGCGGCGATCGCGAAGCTGCTGGTCAGCCATCGACCGTTGTGGCTGCTCGATGAGCCGACGGCGGGGCTGGACAAGGCTTCGGAGGAGCGGTTCGCGGGGCTGATGCGCAAACATCTGGGAGACGGACGGATTGTCGTGGCGGCAACGCATCTGCCGCTGGGGATCGAGGGGGCAAAGGCGCTGCGGATGGGGGAGGCCGGCTGATGTCTGCCCTCTACGGCGCCCCCCTCTGTCCAGAGGGGGGGGCGAAGGAACTCCCACCTAAACAAAAGGCCGCAGTGTAAATGTGGTCCCTCTTCCTGCGCGACATTCGCCTTTCGATCCGCGCCGGCGGCGGGGCGCTGACCGGCGTCATCTTCTTCCTTGCCGTCATCGCCACCATTCCCTTTGGTGTCGGCCCGGACCTGAAGCTGCTTTCCCGCATCGGCCCGGCGATCCTTTGGATCGGGGCGCTGCTGTCCTGCCTGCTCGGGCTCGACCGGCTGTTCCAGGCCGACCGCGAGGACGGTTCGCTCGACCTGCTGGTGCTCGGCAACGACCGGCACATGCTGGCGCTCACCGTGCTGGTGAAGTGCCTGGCGCATTGGGCGGGAAGCGTGCTGCCGCTGGTCGTCGCAGCCCCCCTGCTCGGCCTGTTCATGAACATGGAGCCGCTGGCAATCGGCGCCACGGCGCTCACCCTGCTGGTAGGCACGCCGGCGATCACCTTCATCGGCGCCGCGGGGGCGGCCGTGGCAGTGGCGCTGCCACGTGGGGGGCTGCTGATCTCGGTGCTGGTGCTGCCGCTGACCATCCCGGTGCTGATCTTCGGCGTTTCGGCGAGCTACGGCGCGACGGCCAGTCCCGACCCGTTCCTGCAACCCTTTCTCATTCTTGCCGCGCTGACGCTGTTTCTTGCCGTGCTGGGGCCGGTCTCGGCGGCGTTGGCCTTGCGCCATGGTACGGATTGAGTGACCTCGGCCAGGGTTTTGCGCGACATCAAGGCGGCGGGGCGGCGACCATGCAGGTTTGGGACTGCGGCGCGGCAGCCGATTGCGAAGCCACGGGCAGGCCGTTAAGGGAAAAGCATGATCGAGCGAGGTGAAACGATCCGGTCGGAAAGAAGGACGTCGATGGAGCGGCCGGCATGAGCGCGCATGCACTCTATGTCACCGCGGCCTATGCGATCACCGCCGTGGTGCTGGCCGGATTGATCGGCTGGATCCTGCTCGACCAGCGGGCGCGCAAGCGCGAACTCGCCGAACTCGAAGCCGCCGGCGTGCGACGCCGTTCCGACAAGGCCGGGACACCGAAGCCATGAGCAGTGAAAGCGAAACACCGCCCCCCCGTCGGGGCCTGTTCGTATTTTTGCCGCTGCTGGTCTTCCTCGGCCTGGCGGGACTGTTCCTGTGGCAGCTGCTGTCGGGACGCGATATTTCGGAAGTGCCCTCGGCGCTGATCGGGCTGCCGGCGCCGCAAACCAGCCTGCCGGCGCTGGCAGGGTCGAACCTGCCGGGGCTCGATTCGAAGGCCTTCGCCGGCAAGGTCACGCTGGTGAACGTGTTTGCCTCCTGGTGCGCGCCGTGCCGGGAAGAGCATCCGGTGCTGCTGGCGCTGGCGCAGGACAAGCGCTTCACCATGGCGGCGCTGAATTACAAGGACCGGCCGGAAAACGCCCGCCGCTTCCTCGGCGACCTCGGCAATCCATTCCAGGCGATCGGCGTCGACGAGGCGGGCCGCACGGCGATCGACTGGGGGGTCTATGGCGTGCCGGAAACCTTTGTCATCGGCAAGGACGGCAAGATTGCCTACAAGCATGTCGGTCCGCTGACGGCGGAGTCGGCGAGGGATCTCCTGCTGCCGCAGATCGAAAAGGCACTGGCGGCGCCGGGTTGAGGCGGCCCTTCGGTCGTCATTCTAGGGCGAAGCAAGAAGCGAAGCGACGCGGCGCAGACCCTAGAATCCATTCCGTGACATTCGTTAGAAGTGCGGCGGTCCGAAACGCGTACGAGCCCTGCACCGCGGTAACTCTCGAAAATCACGGCATGGATCCTTGGGTCTTCGCTCCGCTTCGCGTCGCTACGCCCAAGGATGACGAACGTGATTGGCCGACCGAATACTAGCCGTAGATCTGCTTGTGGATCTGGTACAGCATCTCGCTGCGGTCGGCGCGCATGTCGGCCAGGTCGCGGCTGGAGAAGCTGTCGATTTCGGCGACGAGGCGGTTGTACTGCTTGCGCTTGGCGATGCTGGTGCGAGCGCGGGTCATGAGATCGTTGAAGATCATGTCAAGGTTCCTTCTATGCCGCGTTTGTCGCGGCTGGTTCTTCCTCCCTTGATCGATACGCAGCATGACATAGGAATGGTGCGCTGCAAAAAGAAGATCTTGCAATGCACCATTGCGCGGAGCGCATAGCCGGTTAATGGCGTTCTAAAGCGTCCTTCCGCACATCGGACCGCCGGCGCGAAAGGCTGGCCCAATCCGTTTTGTCTTACAAATGCGAAATCCACGGCTTGCCATATCGATCGCGGGCTGGCTTGATCCGACGTCACGTGATGCCGGGAGGAAATGCATGGCGGCCTCAGACTATTATGAAGTTCTCGATCCGCGCTTCGCGCGCCTGTTCAATGGCAGCGCGCAGGTGGAGAAGCTGTTCACCGGATGCCGCTGGGCGGAAGGGCCGGCCTGGTTCGCCGCCGGCCGCTACGTCGTCTGGTCGGACATCCCGAACAACCGCATGCTGCGCTACGACGAGACGGATGGCAGCGTCAGCGTCTTCCGCCAGCCCTCCGGCAATTCCAACGGCAACACCGTCGACCGGCAAGGCCGGCTGGTCACCTGCGAGCATTCGGGCCGCCGTGTCAGCCGCACCGAGCATGACGGCTCGGTCACCACGATTGCCGCCAAATGGAAGGGCAAGCGGCTGAACTCGCCCAACGACGTGGTGGTGAAATCCGACGGCTCGATCTGGTTCACCGACCCGAGCTATGGCATCGACACCGACTATGAGGGCGACAAGGCCGAGAGCGAGATCGGCGCCTGCCATGTCTACCGTGTCGATCCCGAGACTGGCGAGGTCGAGGCCGTCATCACCGACATGGTCAGGCCGAATGGCCTCGCCTTCTCGCTAGACGAAAGCCTGCTCTATGTCGTCGATACCGGCCGCACGCATGGCGCTGAGAACCCGGCGCATATGCGCGTGTTCAACGTCGGCAAGCACGGCAAGAAGGTTTCGGGCGGCAAGGTCTTCGCCGACTGCACCGCCGGCCTGTTCGACGGCTTCCGGCTCGACGCGGACGGGCGCATCTGGACGAGCGCGGCCGACGGCATCCATTGCTACGATCCGGACGGGACACTGATCGGTAAGGTCAAGGTGCCCGAAGTGACCGCCAATTGCGTGTTCGGCGGCGCCAAGCTGAATTGTCTCTACATCGCCGGCACCACCTCGCTCTATTCGGTGCGGCTGATGGTCAATGGGGCCAAGACCTATTGAGGCTACTGGAAACTTTTCTCTGGCGGCCTCTGCTGGCGTTTCTGCGCCTATCTGATGCGCTCGCCGCGCCACGGGTACTGCAACCCCCGCGCTGCGGTTTGCCGGAGCGAGCTTCGAAACACTTGCCGGGCGGCGACCGGCAGAATCCAAGGGGAGGACGTCATGCCATTCGTCAACATCCGCATCGTCAAGGAAGTGATCGCCGCCGATCCGGCCGGCAAGAAGGCTGAGATCGCCAGGAAGGTCACGGCCGCCATCATGGACGCCACCGGCCTCGGCAATGACGATGTCTGGGTGGTTTTTGAGGAGGTCAATGCCCGCGACTGGTATGTCGGCAAGACCGATGTCGAAACGCTGCGCAAGGGCTAACCCGACTAAGGCTGCTACGCGGACATTGTGAGGGGCCGGCGGGACAGCGCCCCCCTCTGTCCTGCCGGACATCTCCCCCACATGGGGGGAGATCTGATGCCGCTACCGCTTTCGCCAATAATCAACGTTACGAGAGGAAGCCGGCGGCGGAACTGCCAATCTCCCCCCAAGTGGGGGAGATGCCCGGTAGGGCAGAGGCGGGCGCGAAGGATCGCAAACGAAGGATAGTGGCCAACACGCTCAACGCGTCCCGATAAACTCCGCAAAAGCCGCAACCGCATCGTGCATGACCAGCCGGTTCGCCGGTTCCGTGAGAATATTCTCCACCTCCGGCGACTTCTTCCCCAGCAAGGCAATCTCAAGCCCGCCATCGTAAAGCGCGAACGACATGGTGCGCATGATCTCGGCCAATGCGGCGCGCGCATAGAGCGAGCGCGGCGAGGCGTGCACCAGCATCGCCGGCTTGTCGATGGCGGCCTCGCCCGACACCAGCCAGTCGAGCGCGTTCTTCAGCCCGCCCGGAACGCCATGGGCATATTCCCGGGCACGAGATGATGACACCGTCCGCGCGGGTGATCATCTCGATCAAGCGTGCCGCTTCGGAAGGCGTGCGCTCGCCTTCGTCGTCGGGATTGAAGATCGGCAGCCGGCCGAGGCCGTCATAAAGCTGGACGCGGCAGTCCGCAGGCGCGTTGGCGGCCAAGGCCGCCACCAGGGCCGAATTGGTCGAGGCGGCGCGCAGGCTGCCGGAGATGGCGATGATGTTGAGCACGGTGAAGAAGGCCGGTTCGGACGAATCGTGTCCGTCCGAGCCTACCACATGGTCCGCCGGTAATCGTCGTCCAGCCAGCGGTCAGTCGCCTCGGCGGAGTCGGCGAGCGCCAGCTGGTCACGCAGGATCTGGCCGAGCGTCGGCAGCATGGCGCGGTCGTACCAGCTCTCCGGCTTCCACAGATCGGAGCGCATGAAAGCCTTGGCGCAATGCATGTAGGTGGCCTTGACTGACACCACGATGACGCTTTGCGGTTCCTTTCCGTTAACGGCAAGGCGCTCGCGCAAGGTGGCATCCACGGTGATGCGGGCATCGCCATTGACGCGCAGCGTCTCGTTCATGCCGGGGATGAGGAAGAGCAGGCCGACCGAAGGATTGCGCAGGATGTTTTCCAGCGTGTCCAGCCGGTTGTTGCCGGGCCGGTCGGGGATGGCGATGGTGCGGTCGTCGAGAATGGCGGCGAAACCGGGCTTGTCGCCCTTCGGCGTCACGTCGGAATTGCCTTCGCCGTCGGAGGAGCCGATCAGCACGAAGGGGCTCTTGCCGATGAAGGAGCGGCAGTGGCCGTCGAGGGTCTTCAATTCCTTGCGGATGGAACCGTCGGTGGGGCGCGGCGTCTTGTAGATCGTCCGCAGCTCTTCGCGCGTGGTGACGAATTCCATGCCTTTACTCCCTATTTGCCGGCCTTCTCCTCGCCGCCTGCCTTGTCGTCCAGCGAATGGCGCAGGATCAGCGGCATCTGGCTGAAGGTGAACAGGAGCGTGATCGGCATGATCCCCCAGACCTTGAAGGTAACCCAGGCGTCGGTGGAAAAGTTGCGCCAGACAACTTCATTGACGATGGCCAGGAACAGGAAGAACAGGCCCCAGCGGAAGGTCAGTTTCCGCCAGCCTTCGGCATCGAGCCGGAACGCCGAATCGAAGACATAGCCGAGCAGCGACTTGCCGAAGAACAGGCCGCCGAGCAGCACGCCGCCGAACAGCGTGTTGACGATGGTCGGCTTCATCTTGATGAAGATGTCGTCCTGCAGGTAGAGCGTCAGCGCGCCGAAGATGAGGACGACGACGCCCGACACCATCGGCATGATTGGCAAGGTGCGGGTGAGCAGCCACGAGACGGCAAGGGCGATGACGGTTGCCGCCATGAACAAGCCGGTGGCGACAAAGATCGGCCCGCCGAATTCGGCCAGCACCGGAAATTTCTGCGTCAGCCATTCGCCACGCGCATTGGCGAAGAAGAAGACCATCAGCGGCCCGAGCTCAAGCACCAGCTTGAGCACGGGATTGACGCCTTCCTTCTTCTCTTTCTGCGGATCGGAGGGATCGCGCTCGAGGATAGGTGGGTTCATGGAATCTCTTTCTTATGCATGGTCTGGCCCAAAAAGCCTGCAACTTTTTGGGGCATGCTTGTTTAGGCCACTCCGGCGATCGCCCTGGCGAATTCGCTTGCCGAGAAAGGCTCGAGGTCCTCGACCTGTTCGCCGACGCCGATGAAATAGACCGGCAATTTGTGCTTTGCCGCGATCGCCACCAGAATACCGCCGCGCGCCGTGCCGTCCAGCTTGGTCATCACCAGGCCGTTGACGCCGGCGACATTGCGGAAGATCTCGACCTGGTTGAGCGCGTTCTGGCCGGTGGTGGCATCGACCGTCTGCAGCACCGTGTGTGGCGCCTCGGGGTCGAGCTTGCCCAGCACGCGCACGATCTTTTCCAACTCGGCCATCAGTTCGGTTTTGTTCTGTAGGCGGCCGGCGGTGTCGATGATCAGCACGTCTGAACCCGCCTCCTTGGCCTTCTCGAAGGCGTCATAGGCGAGGCCGGCGGCGTCGGCGCCAAGTTTCGAGGCGATCACCGGCGATTTCGTCCGCTCGCCCCAGATCTTCAGCTGCTCGATGGCCGCGGCGCGGAACGTGTCGCCGGCGGCCAGCATCACCGACAGGCCGCCATCGGTCAGTTTCGCCGCCAGCTTGCCGATGGTGGTGGTCTTGCCGGTGCCGTTGACGCCGACCACCAGGACGACATGCGGCTTGTGCGAGAGATCGAGCTCCAGCGGCATGGCGACAGGTGTCAGCACCTTTTCGACCTCGGCCGCCATGATGGCGCGGACTTCGGTGTCGGAGACATCCTTGCCGTAACGGCTGGAAGCCAGCGCATCGGTGACGCGCAGCGCCGTTTCCATGCCGAGGTCGGCGCGGATCAGCACATCCTCCAAATCCTGCAGCGTGTCCTCGTCCAGCTTGCGCCGGGTGAAGACGCCAGCGATGTTGCCGGTGAGTTCACGCGACGAGCGGGCAAGCCCGTCCCGCATGCGCTGGAACCAGGACCGCCGCGGCGCCGCCTCGGGCGCTTTCGCCGGCTCGGCCTTCTGCTCGACCTTTTTGGAGACGGTTACCTTTCCCTGGGCGGGTTTCGGTTCCGGCAGGGGTTGTGGGACAGACTGAGGTTCCGGCGCGATCTCGGCAATGACCGGCTGTACTTCGACCGGGGATGGTTGCCGAAGGGGGGGCACGATTTCCGCTGGTGGCGCCGGAATCGTCGGCGAAGCTTCGGCGGTCGGTGCGGAATTTTCCGCAGGTTGGCGCTGCGCCTCACCCTTACCCTCTCCACGTGAAGTACGGGGAGAGGGGGGCGTCAGCGTCGAGGCTTCTTCTTCGGTATCAGCAAAAGGGGTTCCGGCGTCGCGATCAGCGCCCTTCCCCCCGTCCCTATACGGGGAGAAGGTGCCGGCAGGCGGATGAGGGGCGGCGCTGACTTCCGGGG